>NZ_JBHWJY010000040.1:0-76489 GCF_042731135.1 Streptomyces sp. NPDC059874 | reverse complement strand
CGAACCGACGTGCTCTTCGCGATGCTCCGCGACGGCACCTTCTACGAACCCCAACCCGCCCCATCAGCTTGACCAAACCCATAGGGGCACCCCCCTGCACCGGGTCACCGACACCGCACGGCGCATCGCCTCCGCCCCGGCCGCCGACCGAAGCCTGCGCGAGCGCATCGCACTCGACGGCCGCGACGACGAGGTGAGAGACCTCGCCGACAACTTCGACCTCATGGTCGAACGGCTCGACCGCTCCTTCGACACACAGCGCCGATTCGTCGCCAACGCCTCCCACGAACTGCGCACCCGGAGGCCTGACGGTCACCGTGACCCTGCCACGGGGCCGCTAGAGCCCCTGCGCGGCCCGAAGTCGCTCAATCTGCCGGAGGACGGGAACTTCGGAGAGGCCCGGGTACGGCTCCGGACCCACCCCCGACATGTCGACAATGCACACGCCGACCCGGGCCACGATGCGATCGATGACGTCGGCGGGCTCGTCGGATCCTTCCGCGACGAACGTCATCCGGATGTGGATGGTGTCCTCGGGGAACCCCGCTTTGTCGAGGTCCTCGTACCGCACGGTCGCCTTGCGGTCGTCAGAGCCGTCTGTGGGGCAGGCGGCGACGGCCGAGCGCAGTTGGGCGAAGGTCGTCGCGGCCCCTGTCGCCGGATGGGACGCGAGGAGGGTCACCTGCGGGCTCCCGGGTTCGTTGGAGTCGAAGGTCTGGGCGATGGCGGCCTGGGCGCCCTTCTGGTTGAGCAGGGCCCACATGGTGGCGCACGGGGCCGGCGACCGTTCCGTCTGGGGTAGGGGCCTCAGCTCGGACGGATGCACGTCACGGACCCCGTGCTGGAGGTCGGTGACCCCGGCGGCCTCGCCCGGCTGCAGCACCAGCTCCCGCAACCGCGCGGTATCCGGTACTTCGCCGACCGCCCCACGCGCCGGCAAGGGAACGGAAGGGGACGGCGCCGGATCGGTCTGCGACCTTGCGGGGGCATCTTGCGTCCCTGCCTGTGCATGGTCGGCAGTCACTGATGCCCGACCGCCGGAACAGGCGGAGAGCACGAGGCAGCCGACGGCCACCATCAGGACAGAGACATGGCGCTTGAACATGAGAGAAGCCCCTGGCAACAGGTCGATAAGACAATCCGCCCCGAACAGTAGCCGTGCCCCATGCCCCGGGCGTATCGGGGCTTGCCGGCTACGGGCGGGCCGCCTGCGGGTGCGCCGGCCGCTGCGGTGGAGGCGGCCCGCTCGGGAGTCGCGGTTGTGGCCATCTCCTCGCGGCCCGCAGCGGTCCGGCGGGGGCGTGAGTGGGTGCGGGGTGTCGAAACGATACAGCTGCGGGCATTGGAGTGAACTGCCGTTCCCCAAGGTGCCCCCCGGCAGTTGGACCGGCCGACGCGCACATCGACCGACGCGTCGTTCCATAGATCCTTAGGGGAGTCATGCGTATTCGTTCTGCTGTCACCGCGTCCGTCCTGGCCGCCGGCATCCTCCTGGGCGGGGCCGGTGCCGCCCTGGCCAACGACGGGGTCGACATCGACTGGTTCTCCGGCGGTCGCGCGGGCTTCTCTTCGGACTGTTCCTCGGTCGCCGCTGTGCCCGCCAGCCGCCCGGCGTTCACCGGTCCTGTCTACACCTCGACCTGCACCACGGGTGGCGTGAAGGAGTGGGGGAAGGGGCACCACCTGGGCGCCTGACCCGGGCGGCTCGCGCTGCAGGGGCGGACCGACAGCGACGTCGGCCGCCCCTGCGGCGTTCTCGCTCCCGACGGGGCTGCGCCGGCGGTGGCAGGGGGCGCCGCCATCATCTTCATCGCACTCGGCATGCTGGTGCTCGGAGGGCTGATCCTCATCACCGGGCGCCGCCCCTCCCCCGGGACGATGGAGAAGAGCCTCCACTTCAATGTCGCGGTCCGCGCCCTCCCGTTCGGCCGGACCGCGTTCTGGGCCGTCCTCGGGTGCTTTGCCGCAGGGCTGCTCGGCTTCGGCCTCGCCGAACTCCTCTGAGCAGACGCACGCCCACCGATTCCGTCTGCGGGAATCTGTGGGCGGCCGACGTCAACGCACCGTGGCCGGCGCCGGGTCGACCGTGAGGGTGCGGGGGGCCTGCGCCGGCGGGGCGGGGAGGCGGAGCGGCGTGCGGCCCGGGGTGATGCTGCCGAGCACCCGCGGGCCCGCCGCGCCCGTGCACTGCGGCAGCGTACCCGGCAGGCCGTGCAGGGTGAGGTAGCCCAGTACCGCGAAGGCGTACGCCTCCTTGGCGGCGCTGGGCAGTCCGAGCGCGGCCGAGCTGCGCAGCCGCACCGAGGCCCCGAGTGCCTGCCGAAGTTCGGCCATCAAGGCGGGGTTGCGGGTGCCGCCCCCGGACGCCAGCACCTCCGTGACGCCGAACGGGCGCAGCGCCTCGGCGATCGTACGGGCGGTGAGCCGGGTGAGGGTGGCGAGGACGTCGGGGGCGGGGAGCGGGCCGACCGCCTCCAGGGCCGTCCGTAGGTACCCGGTGTGGAAGAGCTCCCGGCCGGTGGTCTTGGGCGCGGGCAGCGCGTAGTACGGCTCGGCGAGCAGCCGGTCGAGCAGCGGCCGGTGGACAGTGCCGCGGGCTGCCAGGCGGCCGTCGGTGTCGTGGTCGAGCCTGCCGGCGGTGAAGTGGCGGGCGGCGGCGTCGAGAAGGGCGTTGCCGGGCCCGGAGTCGAAGGCGGCCGCGGTGCCGTCGGGGGTGAGGACGGTGGCGTTGGCGATGCCGCCGACGTTCAGCGCTGCCGGGACGCCCGGGTGTCCGCGCAGCAGCATGCGGTCGATCAGGCCGACGAGGGGTGCGCCCTGTCCGCCGGCGGCGACGTCGCGGGTTCGGAAGCCGGAGACGACGGGCAGTCCGGTCGCCTCGGCGATCCACGCGGGTTCGCCGAGTTGCAGAGTGCCGTGCACGCGGCCGCCGTCCGCCCAGTGGAAGACGGTCTGGCCGTGGGAGGCGACCAGTTCGGCCCGTCCCTCGCAGAGCTGGCGATCGGCGCGGACGGCGAGCCGGGCGAAGGCCTGCCCGATGCGGGTGTCGAGGCGGCACACGTCGGCGAGGGTGGTACGGCCGGGCGGGAGCGCCGCGGCGAGCGTGTGGCGCAGCTCGTCGTCGTACGGTTCGCTGACCATGCCGAGCGGGGTCAGGCGCAGTGCGGTGCCGTCGTACGTGATGCGGGCGGCCGCGGCGTCGACGGCGTCGCAGGAGGTGCCGGACATCAGGCCGATGACAGTGGTCTGCGTAGCCGTCTCCTCCGGTGCGGGAGGTGTGGAGCGGTGGGTCATCTCAGGGGCCTCAGGTGGTCGTCGGGGCGCAGGGAGAGCAGGGCGGGTACGGCCAGTGCGCAGGTGCCTGCCGCGTAGAAGGCAGGGATGTCCGGGTTGCCGGTGTGCCGTACGAGCGTGGTGATGATCAGGCCCGCGCAGCCGGAGAAGACGGCGTTGGAGAGTGCGTAGGCCAGGCCGAGTCCGGTGCTGCGCACCCGGGTCGGGAACATCTCCGCCAGCAGGGCGGGGCCGGGCCCGGCCAGCAGTCCGATCATCGCGCCGGCCGCTGCCAGCAGTGCCGCCTTCGCCGCGAGGGCGGTGCCGGGGTCGCGCAGCAGGTGCAGAACCGGAACGGCTGTCAGGGCGACGAGGATGCTGCCGGCGAGCATGACGGCACGTCGGCCCACCCGGTCGCTGAGCACGCCGGCGGGGAGGATCGCGACGGCGAATCCGAGGTTGGCGACGAAGGTGGCGGCCAGGGCCTGCTGGAAGGTGGTGCCGAGGGTGGCCTGGAGGTAGGAGGGCAGGACGACGAGGAAGGTGTACCCGGCCGCGGACCATCCCATGATCCGCCCGACGCCGAGCACGACGGCTCCCAGCATCTGCGCCGGAGCCGAGCCGTCCACCGGGACGGGGCGCTGCGGCCTCCCCCGGGTTCCCGCGCGCCCGGGCGCGGGCGCGGTCGGGCGTGGCGGTGGGCCGGATTCCGGCAGGCGCAGGCGCAGCCACAGCGCCACGGCGCCCAGGGGCAGGGCCAGCAGGAAGGGAACGCGCCAGCCCCACGCGTACAGGGCGCTCTCGGAGAGCAGGGTCGCCAGTCCGGCGGCGAGACCGGCGCCCGTCAGGAGCCCGAGGGCGACCGTGAACGACTGCCAGGCGCCGTGGCGGCCGCGCCGGCCGGCCGGTGCGGTCTCGGTCAGCAGGCTCACCGCGCCGCCGAACTCTCCCCCGGCGGACAGACCTTGGACGCAGCGCAGTAGGGTCAGCAGCCATGGTGCGAGCGCGCCGACGGCGGAGTACGCGGGCAGTACGCCGATCAGGAAGGTCGCACCCGTCATCAGGGAGACGGCGAGGACGAGCGCCGGCCGGCGCCCCTCCCGGTCCGCGAGCCGGCCGAAGAGCAGGGCGCCCAGCGGGCGGAAGAAGAAGGCGATGGCGAAGGCGGCGTAGGTCGCGATGAGCGCCTGGCCCCGGTCGCCGCCGTCCGGGGTGAAGAAGCGTGCGGCGATGACGGTGGCGAAGGAGCCGTAGACGCCGAACTCGTACCACTCCACGAAGTTGCCGACGGATCCGGCGACGAGGGCGTGCCGGGCGGTCGGCGGACGGACGGGTACGGGGGCCGCGGCGGACACCGCGGGCCGGCTCTTCGGACGGGGAGCGGGACGGGCCACGGTGGCTGGCTGCCCGGGCGGAGTCCCGGTGATGCGCGGGGCCGCCGGTTTTCAGCGGATCGGCCGCACCCCGGGCGCGCTCGCGACGACCCCGGCCCACCTGTTGTGCCGCGCTGCCCGTGGGGCAGGATGGCAGCCCGTACCGAGTGCGTACACGTGCTCGAACGGGGCTCCGTACAGCGCGATCTGACAGGTGAAGAAGTGACGGCACGACACATACCCTGGCCGAGGGTCCCCCTCGCCGTTCCCCCGGCCCCTCTCGCTTCGGAGGGGATCCTTTGAGCCGGGACCTCGTCCTGCACGACTGGGTGGTGGCCGCCATCGCGATGGCGGCGGGTGTCGCGGCGGGGTTGCTGCTCCGCGCCCTGATGCGATGGCTGGGCAAGCACGCGAGCAGGACGGCATGGAGCGGGGACGACGTCATCGTCGACGCCCTCCGCACGGTCGTACCCTGGGCCGCGATCATCGGGGGCTCGGCCGCGGCAGCGTCGGCGCTGCCGCTCACCACGCGGGTCACCGGACTCGTGAACGATTCACTGATCGCCCTGCTGATCCTCATCGCCACGGTCGCGGCGGCCAGGGGTGTCGCAGGACTCGTACAGTCCCTGGCGCAGTCCCGTACGGGGGTGGCCGGATCGGCCACCATCTTCGTCAACATCACCCGTGTCGTCGTGCTGACCATGGGCGTGCTCGTCGCCCTCGAAACCATGGGCGTGTCCATCGCGCCACTGCTCACGGCGCTCGGAGTGGGCGGCCTGGCGGTCGCCCTGGCGCTGCAGGACACCCTGGCCAACCTCTTCGCGGGCGTGCACATCCTCGCATCGAAGACGGTGCAGCCCGGTGACTACATCCGGCTCAGCAGCGGCGAGGAGGGCTACGTCGTCGACATCAACTGGCGCAACACCGTGGTCCGCAACTTGTCGAACAACCTGGTGATCATCCCCAACGGCCGTCTCGCGCGGACGAACATGACCAACTTCACCCAGCCGGAACAGAAGTTGTCGATCCTGGTCCAGGTGGGCGTCGGATACGACAGCGACCTGGAGCACGTCGAGCGGGTCACGCTCGACGTCGTCGACAGCGTGATGGCCGACGTCTCGGGAGGGGTCGCCGACCACGAGGCCGCCGTCCGCTTCCACACGTTCGCGGACTCCAGGATCAACTTCACCGTGATCCTGGGCGTGGGTGAGTTCAGCGACCAATACCGGATCAAGCACGAGTTCATCAAGCGCCTGCACGAGCGGTACCGGGCCGAGGGCATCTCCATCCCCGCCCCGACGCGGACGGTCTCGGTCCAGCCGTGGGGGGCTGTGCTCCCGCACCAGCGCGACGCCTCGGCCTCGGTACTGACAGGGAACGGACTGGAATAGCGGGAGACAGCGGCAACTGCGGCGGTGGGCCCGCAGTCCGCTGGTCGCTTCAGCGGGCGGCCGGTCCGCTCGTCACGGTCGCCCAGCTGCCGCCCTTCACGGCGTACACCGTCAGCCGACGGTTGACCGTGTCGCCGCTCCCGTCGAAGGCGACGCGGCCCGTGACTCCGTCGAAGCCCAGCCGTGCCACGGCTGGTGGCAGTTTCGCCCGGGCGTCGCCGGGGAGGGTGCCGCCGTTCGCCGTCACGACCGTCTTCACCGCCTCGATGAGGGTCCAGGTCGCGTCGTACGCGTACGGCCCGTACCAGCCGGCCGCTTCCGGGTACCCCGCCTTCCGGTACCGCGCGAGGAAGTCCTGCCCCGCCGCCGATTCCTCGGCGGCCACGCCGATGTTGGTCGCGAGGTCGCCCTCGGCCTTCGGGTTCGTCGTGAGGTACTGCTGGTCGAAGATGCCGTCGCCCCCCATCAGGGGGACGTTCACCCCTGCCTGCTCGAGCTGCTGGGAGAGCGGTGCCGCGGTGTCGTGGTAACCACCGAAGTAGACGGCGTCGGCTCCCGAGGACCGCACCCTTTCGGCGAGGCCCGCGAAGGCGCGTTCCGCGGGATCGACCTGCTCGGTACCGACGATGGTCCCGCCGAGCTTCGTGAACTCGGCCGTGAGACCTGAGGTGAGAGCGGCGCCGTGGGCACTCGCGTCGTCCACCACGTACAGCTTGGTCTTCTTCGCCTCGCCGTGCAGGTACCGGGCGGCGAACGGCCCCTGGTCGACGTCCGTTGCGACGGTGCGGAAGTACGTGGAGTGGGGGCGCGAGGTGGCGCCCGCGGCCCAGTCGGGCCCCAGCGTCAGCACGGGGTCGGTGTTGCCCGGTGACACGACGGCCATGTTCGCCCGCGCGAGCGGCGCCACCAGGGTCTTGGCGACAACGGAGTTGAGCGGGCCGACGACCCCCAGCACCTGCGTGTCGGACACGAACCGGGCGGCGTTGGACGCACCCTTGGCGGGGTCTGCCCCGTCGTCCAGGGCCTGGATCTCGAATTTCACACCGGGGACGTGCTTGGTTTCGTTGGCGGTCCTGGCCGCCAGCTCGGCCGAGTTCCTGATGCCGACGCCCATGGAGGCCAGCCCCCCGCTGAGCGGTGCGTCCACCCCGATCACCACCGTGACGGAGGAAGCCGCAGACCCGCCGCCACCGCCGGCCGTCCCACCCCCGTGGGGCGCGTCCTCGTCACGGGTGAGCGTCCAGGTCAAGACGGAGCCTGTGGCGAGCGTGGCCAGCACCGCGGCCAGGACGACGGAGCGCCGGGTCAGGGAGGGCCGCCGCCGGATGGACGCCCGCCGGCCTTCCTCGATCTGGTTCGCCTCGTACGTCGCTTCGTACGTGGCCGGTTCCTCGGTCGGGGGATCGGGCACGGGCGGGGCGGTCGGCCGGTCCGGCACGGGGTGCTGCGGGGTTCCCGCGCCGGACCCGGAGTCCAGGACCGTCGGGGTCCGCGGTGACGGCGTCGTCGACGGCGGCTGCTCCGGCGCCGTTCGAGCGGGAGCGGGAGCGGGCGTCGCAGCGTCCGGTGTCGGTACGGGGGTTGCCCGCGGGTCGGGAGTCTGCGGGCGGGTCGGGTCGGGCTCAGGCCCCTGCCCGGCGGATGCGTGGGGACCGGGCGGGGAGGACCGCAGGACCTCTGCCAGCATCTCCGCCGCTTCGGCGGCGCCCACGCGCTGCGCCGGGTCCTTGCTGAGGAGCGCGTCCAGGACGGGAGCGAGCGAGCCTGCGTGTACCGCCGGCCGGTGCGGCCGGGTGAACACGGCCACGGCGAGGGCGTGGAGCCCCTCCGCTTCGAACGGCGGGTGCCCCTCGACGGCGTGGTAGAGCGTCGCCCCGAGCGCCCACAGGTCGTTGGCAGGGGTCGGGCGCTTGCCCTCCAGCTGCTCCGGCGGCATGTAGTGCGGCGTGCCGATGACGATCCCGCGGTGGCTCAGCTTGGTGGTGGCGTCCGCGAGATGGGCGATGCCGAAGTCGGTCAGGACGACACGGTCCTTGGTCAGGAGCACGTTGTCCGGCTTGATGTCACGATGGACGATCCGCGCCCTGTGCGCCTCGGCCAGCGCATCGAGCATGGCGGCGCCGATCTCGGCCACCCGCTGCACGGGCAGCCGCCCAAGTCCCCCTGCCGAGCTGGGCTTGCGTGCAAGCGAGGGGCGACGAAGGTACCGAGCGGTAATTCCAGCCAATCCCCTTCCAGCACGTGGCATGCTCCTGACAGTTCAGCGTGGCTGTGGGACGCTCCCGGCACGCACTCCGCACACCCTCTGAGAGGCCCAGCGCCTCGCCCACCCCCACCAGTACGTGGCATGGAGGAGCGAATCATGAGGCACATCACGCACATCACGCACAGGACGCGCATCTCACGTTTCACCGGCATCGCCGGGACCGCGACGCTGGTGCTCGCGGCGGCCTTCACCGGTACCGGCAGCGCCCTCGCGCACGGCCCCGGCAGCTCGGCCGTCGACCTGAAGGCCGACGGCGTGATCGTGGTCGCCGGCAGCACGTGCACCTGGACCAACGCGAGCACCAGCGCTGCTGCCCCGGCTGCCCTCACCATCGACCGCACCACGATCAACCCGCCGGGAGGGAATCTGGCCTGCGGTGGCGGCATCGCCGCCACCCTCAACAACAATCCCGCCTTCACGTTCGACGACGCCGCCGGCACGGCGCGGACCGATCTGATCGACATCACCGGCAGGCAGAGCTTCATCTCCTGCCGCTACAAGGCGGTGAACATCGTGTGGGATCGCGACGGGACGAGCCGGAAGTACGTCAACCGGGCCTTCACCGCCGCCAAGACCTCGGGCAGCTTCCTGTGCCCGGGCTCGGTCACCACACCGGCCGGGGACGCGTCCGTCCTGTTCCACTGAGCCGGCCGACCCGTCCGCCGGGTAGCGAGTCGTACCAGCGGCTCGGCCTGCCGCGGGCGGGTCGGCATCGCCGAGGCCGACCCGCAGTACGATGTCGGCGGCCCGCCGCAGGCGTACCTGCCGAACCTGCGGCAGGTACGGTCGCCCGTACGGGACCACCCCATGCAGAAGTGGGGCGCCGGCGGAGCGTGACCGGGAAAGAGGGCCACACGATGCTTGAGATCGCCCCCGGGGATCCGGAAAGTGCTGAGCCCTGGCGCAGCCTGCTGCCCGTGGTCGAGCTGCTGCTCGCCCACGGCAACCGGTACGTGCCGGGCCGTGAGGGTTTCATCGTGGACCCTCGCGGCGGCGCGGCATGCGAGCTGGAACTACCGCTGGACTTCGACCTGTTGGCAGCCGAGGTCACCTTCCCCGACACGGTGGATGCCGGCCCCGAGACGGATGGCATCCTGGACCGCGGGACGTGGTGCCTGATCTCGGGGCCGGGGGAGCGGGCGAGCCGGATCGTGATGCCCAAGCGGATTGGCTGACCGGCAGTTCGGCCCGGCGGGTTTGGATCCGCCGGGCCGCGGCGAGGGCTATGACAGAGAGCGCGTGCCGGCCGACCCGTCGTCCGTCAGCCGATGACCCGCACCGACTGAGGGCCACCGACATAGGACACTCCGCGGCCGGGGGCCAGGGTCGTGACGAAGGTGTTGCAGCTCGTGCCGAGGTAGACGCTCACCCTCTTGTTCGTCTCGTTGGTGACATTGGTCGCCCGGATCTGGAGGGCTAGACAGACGTTGTCCGGCGGATCGGCGATCCGGAACTCCTGGCCGCTGAAGTTGAAGTACCGGATCGTTCCCGCGGCGGCCTGCGCGTTGGTGGCCAGGCCGGCGACCAGCACGGCTGCCGTGCCGGCCGTCAGGCCGAGCCTGGCCAGGCGTGTGAGTGCATGACGGAGACGCATATCGACGTCCATTTCTGGTGAGCGGAGTTCGATCCCGTCAACGATCCCCCGTCCTCATCTCTCGACGGAACTCCAGTGACTCGAACGCAGTAAGGAGAATCGTTCACTCATTCGCCCAATGGGGATCCTGGGCCCGGCACCGGGTCAGGCAGCCGCCGACTCCTGGTTTCGGTCGAGGGCCTTGGCCAGGCGGACGGCCTGCGTGACCAGGCGGGACCGGCCGCCGCGGGCCGCGACGGCGGCGAGGCCGGCCGGGTGCGGGGAGACCACCATGGACTGTTCCACGCAGTCGGCGGCCATCTCGAGGAGGTCACCGGTGCCGCGCGGGTCGGCAGTGCCGGTGAGCAGGGCGGGCAGGGCGGCCGCCAGGACGGACCAGGTGGTCGTGTGGGCGCCGGTCGCGGCGGCGGTGCGCAGCGAGTCGGCGAGCCGGTTGGGCTTGACGGTGCCCAGGGTCAGCTGCTCCCCCAGGTCGGAGCCCAGGCGTACGGCGTCCAGTTCGCCGCGGGCGGCGAGGGCGAGGAGCGCATCGACGGCCCTCAGCCGGTCCTCGGCGTGCCGGGCGCCGAGTGCGGTGGCGACGGCGAGGTGGAGCGCCGGGCCGGCCGGTCCGCCTGCGGCCGCGAGCAGGGGGAGCACGGCGGTCCCGCCCCGGCCTTCGTGGAGGGCGCAGGAGGTGATGGCCGGGAGCGACCAGGCTGCCAGGGTCTCCCGGTCCTCGGGGAGGGCGGCGACCAGGGCGGCGTCGCCGTCGCCCGCGCCGTCCCAGCAACGGCCGGTCGCCATGCGGGCCTGTCCCAGCTCCCGGAACGGCTTGGGGAATCGGCGTAGAACGGTGGTGCGTTCCCCGGTGTCCAGCGTGAGGTGCTCCGGCCACTCGTCGTAGTGGCGGGCTACGGCCGGCGCGGTGCGGCGGGTGACGGCGGCGGGCAGGCCGTCCTCACCGAGCCAGGCCGCGAGCCGCTCCCCCTCGGGTGTGCCCAGGGCCTCCGCCGCGGGAATGGCGGTGGGGTCGCGGCGGGTCCGTAGCAGGGCCTGGGCGAAGTCCGCCGGGGCGGGGGTCTCGCCGAGCCGTGCGTACGTGGCGAGGCGCTCGATCAGCGTGCGCGGGTCCAGGGAGCCGCTCGTGTGGGTGGGGACGGCGAGCAGGAAGGGGAGCGGCCGGGCCGCGATGTGCCGTGCCGCCTCGGCCACGCGGGCATGGGCGGCGACGTGGAACGCGGGGTGGTGGCAGTTGCTGCGCCAGGACACGAGCGCGGGCTGCGGCGGGTGGACCGGTGTCGCCGGGTGTACGTCCAGGACGGCGGCGGCGACGTGTTCGATGCCGGGAAGCTCGCTGGTGTAGTGGCGGGACTGCTCGGGGTCGAGCCACCAACGTCCGGCCAGCGCGGGGCGCAGCGCCGCCGCGAGGGCGGCCCGGTCCCGGTGGGCGTGCCTGACGAGGCCGTCGAGGGCGCGTTCGTACTCCTCGACGCTCGCGGTGCGGGAGTTGAGCACGGCGGCGACGAGCTCCACGGTCTCCTCGACGCTTTCCGGGGCGGGTGCGAGCGGGACCTGGGCCGGGGGCGGCGGAAGGATCTCCTGGTAGGGGGCGGCATCAGTGGCGGGGGCGGCGTCCGGGCCGAGGATCTCCACGGCCCGCGATCGGTGCAGTGGGCTCAACAGGTGGGCTTGGACGGCCAGTTCGCCGCGCACGTGCGGGTCGGGGACGAGATGCGCGGCGGCGAGCTTGAGGGCCCGTTCCTGGATGTCGGTGTCGGAGTGCCCGAAGGCCTCGCCGAGTACGGGCAGCAGCTCGGGGGCGATGGCCGGATCACGGACCAGCTCCCGGCCGAGCAGCACCAGTTGGGCGCGGACCAGCTTCTTCTCGGGGCGGAAGAGGACGGTCAGGGACATCTCGGCGAGCAGGCGGGGGGCGAGACCGCCGGCCGCCGCGAGCCGGGCCAGGGCTTGCTGGGCGTGCCCGGCGACGGCGGACGGGGCGTCGGCGGCCAGCGCGATCCAGTCGGCGGCGCGCTCCCGCTCCTCCTCCGGGGTCGGGTTCAAGGCCTGCAGGAACGCGAGGTACGGCTTGAGGTGGGGGGCCGTGCCGCCGCGCAGCAGACGGGCCGTGCACCCGTCCAGGAGGGCGGTACGGTCGAGCAGGCCCTCCTCGGCGAGGGCGGCGAGCGCGGTCGGCCAGTGGTGCGGGCCGGTGGGTTCGCCCAGCCAGTTGAGCGAGGCGATCGGCTCGGCCGTCTCGAAGAGGCGCGGGACGAGCTCGGCCGTGTACGGGTCGTTGCGCAGGGCGTCGACGAGGGGGATGAGGGCGGTGGGCAGGGACGAGGCCCAGCCTTCGAGGCAGCCGTCGGTGGTGGGCATCGGGCATCCGGCGAGGCCGACTAGCGCGCGGATCAGGGGGTAGTCCTGCTCGGCGGTCGCGGCCCGCGCGGCGAGCCGGTGGGCGAGGTCGCCGAGCCGGCGCGGCTCCCGGTCGGACAGGACGTCGAGGAGGATGCCGGTCGGCAGCACCTGCCAGCGGCGCAGGTCGCGGGCGGCGATCCAGGAGGCGGCGGCCGCCGCACCGGTGGTGCATCCGGCGCCGGCGACGACCAGGGCCGGGCTCACCAGGTCCCGTTCGCGCCAGTTCTCCCAGCCCTGGGAGCGCAGATCGGCCCGCAGCGCCTTCAACTCCACGAGCAGCTCACGGCGCTGCAGCCGGTCCAGGGGCTTCAGCAGTCCGGGAAGGGCGGCGGTGCGTCCGGCCCGGACGGCGACGAGGATCTCCCGCGCGGGGACGTCCGGCTGCGGGGCGGGAGCGGTGGTCTCCTGGGCGGTGGCGTTCATCGTGCGGCTCCGGCGGGGGTGGTGGCGTTCGTGGTGGTGGTGGCGGTGTCCGCGGGCGTGGTGGTGGCCTGCGTGGCGGCTCGCCGGGCCATGCGCGTGGCGAGCGCGTGCTTGCAGGGGCCTCGGCGGCCCCGGTAGTCGGCCCACCACTGGCAGGTGCAGCCGAGGGCGCCGCCGGTGCCGCGGACCTGGTAGCGGCGTTCCCCGGAGGCGACGACCGCGGTGCCCGCACCGTGGTCCAGGGTGACCGCGCCCTCCGCCAGCAGGGCGCGGGCGGCGACAAGGCGCGGGTTGTGGCGTTCCGCGCGGCGGGCGTCGTAGGGCAACTCGCGGTGGAAGTAGGCGGCTTCGGCGAGGTCGTAGCCGACGCGGCCTGCCGTACCGAGGTGCGTGAGGGCGGCCCGTACGCGCTCTACGGGGAGCCCGGATTGCTCGGCGAGGTCGGCCGGGTCGATGCGCGGCTCCCAGGCCAGCAGTACGGAGATCAGGTCGGCGTCCTCGGCCGCCGTGTCGGTGGCGAGGGCTTCCAGGACGCCGCCCTCGCCGGAGAACCCGCGGTCGGGCTCCGGGGAGAGGGTGAGGGTGAGCCGCATACCGGGCAGGCCGACCTCCCACGCGGAGGCGGTGGGTCCGGCGCCGTCGGCCACAGGCCCGTACACGCGCAGGCCGGTCGCGTTGCGCAGGACGCGCTGGAGGGCGGCAAGCCGGTCCGGTCCGGGCAGGCAGACCGCTCCGGGCACGGGGCGGGTGGTGGGGCGCAGCGTGCGGCCTGCGGGCACCACCCACAGGGCGGCGCTCGCGGCGCCGCCGCCCGCGGGGGTACGCGGGAGCGAGCGCAGGAAGCGTACGGCTTCGGCGGCGGCGAGTTCGGCGCGCAGGTCGAAGCCGGTGGTGATGGCCTGGGATTCGGCGAAGCCGCGCAGCCAGCGGTCGGGCAGCGGCACCTTCTTCTCGACGACCGGGCCGTCGAGAGTGGTGACCGTCAGCTCGTCGGGGCCGACGCGCAGGTGCAGCGGGTCGTCGCCGGTCAGCCGGGACAGGGCCTCGCGCAGCGGGTTGTTGACGTCGACGTTGGTGGTGCCGTGGCCGGTGTCGGCGCCGCCCAGTCCCTCGGGGAGCACGTCGAGCCGGGCGTACACCCCGCAGCATCCGGAGAAGGACTCGAAGCGCAGCCGGTCGCCGTTGCCCGTGACGACCGGGTCAAGGGAGGCCCGCAGGGTTCGCCGGTAGTAGCGGGCGGCGGCCACGTCGGCGACGGCGAGCAGGGCGCGGGCGGCGGCCTGGGGACTGTTGAGGAACCCGGTGAAGAACTGGGGGTGGGCCTCGGCCCCGGCGGGCGTCAGGCCGCCGGCCGTCTCCAAGCCGAGGATCCGTCCCGTGCCGGCCGCGGTGGTCAGCGAGGACGAGCCCGCGTAGGCGAAGGTGTGTGCGGTTCGCGTCATGTACGGAACGCTAAACGGGAGCACTGACAAGGCCGTTTCGCCGCAGCGACCCCCGCCCGGTACCGGGGGCGCGACGCGGGTCAAGTGTCTGAGGCTACGTCAGGCCATGGGTGTTCCCTGGGCGATGACCGCGCAGCGAAGTCCTCGGCGCGGCCGTTCTCGGGGGTCTCCGCGAGTTGCCGACGATGGAGGAGACGTCGACGCCGTGGCCGTGCCCCTGGGCCCGCATCAGCGGCAGGACCAGGCAGGGCCCAGCCGCCACGGACCCCGTCCGCGCACTCCCACACGATCCACGATCGGAGGAGTCGAGGTCGCCACGGCCGCGTCGGCCGCCATCTGCCGCACCAGGCGAGTACAAGGGATGGCAAATCGCCAACACTCGGCGTCCGAGACGAGGAGCACCATGTCGCACGCCCGGCCCGCACTGCGCCGCCCGGAAGCCGGGATCGCTCTCGCACTGGCGTTCGCGGCTGCCGCCGCCGTCTTCGTCGCCGTGTTCCTCATCGGCCGGGCGAACGCGCCGGACTACACGGCGACACTGTTCGGCCAGACGGGCGCCGATGCCCTGCGCCTCAAGGCACAACTCGCCACCGGCATCCTGGGGCTGGCCGCGCTCCAGCTGCTGCTGGCCCTGTGGATGTACCGGCGGCTGCCCGGGGTGCGCCGGGTGCCGGGCCCGGTGTCGATCACCCACCGGATCGTCGGTGTGGCGCTGTTCGCCCTCACCGTCCCGATCACGGTGCACTGCGTCCGGGCGTACGGCGTGCAGTTGACCGGCTCGCGTGTGGCAGTGCACTCGATCGCGGGTTGCTTCTTCTACGGGGCGTTTGCCGCCAAGGTCCTGCTGGTGGAGAGCCGGCGCCTGCCGGGCTGGGCCCTGCCACTGGCCGGGGGCGCGCTGGCGGTCGTGGTGGTGGTCCTCTGGTACGCGAGCGCACTGTGGCACTTCAACGGAGACAGCGTGCCGGTGCTGTCACTCGGGTACCCGCACCTGCCAGCGGGGTAGAGGTAAGGCGGTTCGGGCATGGCGGCTACGCCACCTCGGCCACTTCACGGATATGTCTGCACATCACCGCTCGCGAGTGCCAACCCCCTGGCTACGGAATCGGGACCGGAAACTACGCTGGCACCCCTCCCGCCCCGTCCCCGTCCGCGTCCCCGTCCGAGGAGTAGCGTGCCGCCGGCCTTCGTTCACCGGATCACCAAGTACGACCCCGCCGACCGTGACGGGCGCGGCAACTACACCGGCGCCGAAGACACGGTCAGCGACCACGGGCCGGTCGAGGCGGCGTATCTGGCGGCGATCGCCGCGTTCGCGGAGGCCTCGGACATCGATCGGTTGGAGATCCGCGAGCCCTCGGTCACCGGCTTCGTCCACTTCGGCATCCAGCCACCGGTCGGGGGGCACGGCCTCAACCGGCTCTTCCCTCCCGACCTCAGCGGCTACCACGACGGGGCCGAGGTCTCCCTTCCGGTCGCTCTGGAGCTGGTCCGCATGATGCTCCGCGAGGAGGGCGCCTGGTGCCGGCTGGAGGCGGGGGACGTGTTCACCGTGCACGTCGGGTGGGACCAGTACGTGTACGTGGGCAGCGACCGGCCCAGCGCAGACGCCCTGGCCCGCACGCGGGAACTCGGCCTCTTCCCGGAACCGCTGACGACGTCCCCCTACGCGGCCGAGTTCGATGAACCTGAGGTGAGGGAGGCCGCTGACGAGGACTTCTGGGCGCGCGTGCACACTGAGCTGGCAGCACGGCAGGCCGTGCTGCTGGAGGAGTGCTACGTCGGCAACGCCGCACGCTGGCACCGGCTCACGGCGGAGAACCTCGACGCGGTGCGCGCCGGTCTCGGCCCGCGAGCCGTGCTGTCCGTCTGGCCCGACCTGCTTCCCGATGTCGGCGCGGTCCTCGCCGCGCTGCCCACTGAGGACTCCGTGGAAATCGTCTGGGAGGCGCAGGACGGAACGATCAGCCACGCCATCGTCGACGACACCGAGTACCAGGAGTTCTCCGCCCTGGTGGCCGGGGCGCGGGCGGCGCGCGCCCTGTCCCTGTACCTCGACGAACGCCGCCCGCTGCTGTGCGCCGTCCTGCCCGACAGCGACGGCGTGCTCCGCGCACGCTGGTGACCCGGTTCGCGCCGGACGGCCGACCAATGTGCGCGCTGAAGTCGGCCAACCAGGCCATGAGTCGTGCTCAGTCACCCGTTTGGGGCCCCGGGGACCGGCGCGGAGGCCTGCACGGACACGGACACGCTCATGGCCGGCCGCCGTCCTGACCTCTGGCTCGTCGGGCCTGGCGGTCCAGGAACTCGATCATTCGCGTCTCCGAACGCAGAAGCCGTTCTCGCCGCTCAAGAGGAAGAGACGCGAGGAGGTCGACCAGGACTCGCTTCCGTGGGATGTGCACCAGGCTGCTGGAGTAGATCTCGCCGCTTGATCACCTTCACGGAATCTTGACCACCACGAGGCGCCTTACGCTCCGGCCTCGGGCTTGGTGGAGACCAGTACGCCGATCTTGTCGATGCGGTGCTCCGGGTTGCCCCGGTCGTCGCGCCAGAAGTTCCCCGCGGCGTTGTCCTCAGGGGTCGCGCAGGTGGAGATCGTGATCATCGCCCGGGTCGGCAGCACGCCCGGTTCACCGGGGACCGCGGCCCGCTGCTCGAGCAGGGAGCGCTCCGATCGGAAGGAGGTCTTCCGGGTCCCGGTGATCCGGTACTCGTACACGGCGCCGCCCGCCGCGACGAAGACGGAGTCGCCGATGTCCAGGGACGGCAGGTCACGCAGCGGCCCACCGGCGGACAGCCGGTGCGCCGTGATCAGGTAGTTTCCGATCTGGCCGGGGCCGACGCCGCCCCTCTCTCCGTACGGACTGGCGGCGAGTCCCCGGTCCTGGATACGGGTGCCGGGCCAGTCGTCGGTGGTCCCCTCGTACGGAACCACGGACAGATCCTTCAGGCCGATCCCGGGGATGGCGAGGACGCCCTGCCGGGTGCGCACCTCGCTCGCCGAGGGCGGCGGCTCGGGCGCGGGCTGCACGGAGACGGACGGCGAGGCTGTCGAAGCAGCCGCGGTGGAAATCGTTGGGGTCGGAGACACGACGGGCGGGGTCACCGGGGGGCTCGGCACGTTCGCCGACAACGTCATCGCGGAGGTGGCGGTGGGTCGGGGGTCACCACTGACCGCGTCGGCAACGGTGGAGCAGCCGCCCAGCGCGAGCATGACGGTGGCGGCGAGCGCGGTGGAGACGGTTCGCTGGCTCAGCATGGCATTCCGGTTCGAGGGCCGGGCGGTCTCACCCCGGCGTGGGGACGACACCTATCGGACAAACGACGCTAGCCGAGTGAAAGATTCCGCAACAGGGCTGCCGCACGTGAGGTGGGCCATCCCGCCCATGCCGTGGCGGACGATCGGAAAAAGATCGTCCCAGCGGTGCCGGCAGCCAGTCCTCGCACGGCCGAGCATGAAGAGTGCGGACCGCCCGGAACCCTCGAGTAAGGAATGACTACCAACCGTATCGCCTTGGTGGCTCCGTGCAGTCGGTCGGGGCGAAGCCGGTGCACGTCGAGGCCGAGTTCGCGCACTCGGCGAGGGCGGACGGCGCGAGGGCAGGTCAGGCGGGTTCGCGGCGGCCGCGGGTCATCGGGCGCCGCACGACAACCGACCGGAGCAGAAATGGGGTCGTACGGCTGCGGATCCCGCACTAGCATCCCCGGATGCCCAGCATCACGACCCTCACTCCGGCCGCGGGCCAGATCGACTCCGCCGGACTCCTCGTGTGCGACGCCGAGTCCCTGGCCGCCTGCGCCGTGCGGCGCTCCGAGCCCTGGTGGCGCCGGCTGGCCTGCGTGCGGGCACTGGCCGGGCGGGTGCCCGCGACCCGGCTGGACGACCTGCTCGCATGCGTCCGGGACGGGGACGACACGGGGTCGGTACGCGTGGCCCTGCTGGAGGTCCTCTCGGACCACGAGGAACTGCTGCCCTGGCTCCGGCACGAGGACCGGCGCGCGGAGAGCGCCTACGGCATGACGGAGGCGGTGCTCACGGCGCGCGGGCGGCTGGGCGACCTCATGGCCGCGGCCGGGCTGGCCGAACTCGCGTTCAGCCACTGGCCGCGCAGCCGCGAGAGCGGGGACGCCGGGCTGGACGCCCTGGTGGCGCGTCACGGAGCGGCGGCCGTACTCGACGGGCTTGACGAATCCCGGCCCGAGACGCGCGCGTTGCGGGTGCGGCTGCGCCACCGCGCCGGGGAGGACGTGCTCGATGCGCTCGCCGACCCCGACGCCGCCGTCGGCCACCTCGCGCAGGAACTCCTCACCGACCCCGCTCGGCTGCGCGGCCACCTCGACGCCGCCCCCACGGTCGACTCCGCGCTCTGGGCGGCGTACGCGCTGCACCGGCTGACCGAGGACGTCACGCAGACCCGAGCCACCTACGAGGCACTGGGGCGGCCGCGGGTCGAGGTGGCCGGCCTGGCGGAGGACGTACGGCGGGCCATCGTGCACGAGTACGGTCCCTGGTGCGAGAAGCAGAGCGACCCGCGCTGGCGGATCGAGGCCATCTGCACGCAGCCGCCCGTCCCCGTCGACAAAGAGGCGCAACTGCGCCGCGCCGCGAAGGGCCTGGCCGCCGCCGGGCTGGCGCCGAAGCGGCCGGTTTCCTGCGGCGACGCGAACCAGCAGGGCGACGGCACCTACCACGTGATCGGGTACCGGGACGGGCGCGAGCTGTACGTCAGCACGCTCGGCCCGTTCGCGGGCGACCTCGATGACGATCCCGAGGCCCGGGCGGCACTCGAAGCGGCCGGCTTCCGGTGGATCGACGCGGAGTGCGGCGCGGTCCGCGTATCGGGCCTCGGGGTCTACCATTTCGGGTCGCGGGAGCCGCTGGACGTGTTCACGCTGCTGTTCTACTGGCAGGACTGAGCCCCTGGGGACCGGCCGCCCTCCGCAGCCCGACGTCGCCCGACCGATGGCCGACCGCCGGCCGACCGCCGGCCGACTTGCTTGCGGAACTCCTCGCCGGCAGCGCCCGAACGTCACCACGTAGGTGCCGCACGCTCACGGGGGATGTGCCGCGGCCCGGTTACCAATTCCACGGCCAACCGGGGGCTTCGACGCGCGCCGTGGGCCCGGGTGCGGGGCGCGGGCTGCTAGGCAGGCGGATGAACCGGTCGGGTCTCGTCGGCCCACCGCCCCTCCGCACGCCAGGAGACACACACGTGCTGACCCGCGCCCGCGGACGCCGCCTCCGTACCGGACTGTCCGCCTCCGTCCTCGCCGCCGCGCTCGGAGTGCTGCTGCATCCCGCGCAGGCAGCCGGCGACCCCGGTCCGGCTGATGGCGGCCCGCGCCACGACAAGGACCTCCAGCAGCAGCTCGACCGGCTCGTCGCCCAGGACGACGGCCCGCCCGGGGTGATCGCCGTCCTCACCCGCGCGGACCGTACCCAGGTGTACACCTCCGGTGTCGGCGACATCGCGACCGGCCGCCCGCCGCAGCCCGACGACCACATGCGCATCGCCAGCATCGCCAAGGCGTTCACCGGGGCCGTTGCCCTCCAACTCGTCGACCAGGGCCGGCTCTCCCTCGACGACAGCATCGGCGAGCGCCTGCCCGACCAGCCCACGGCCTGGCACGCGGTGACCCTGCGCCAGCTCCTGCAGCACACGAGCGGCCTGCCCGACTTCTCGGCCGCCCCCGAGTTCCTCGAGATCCTCCGCGCCGATCCGCGCCATGTATTCGACCCGCGAAGGCTCCTCGACTTCGTGGCCGGGGAGCCGCTGCTGTTCCGGCCCGGCTCCCTGTACGAGTACTCCAACTCGGACAACATCGCGGTCGCGCTCATGGCCGAGGCCGTCACCGGCAGCCGCTACGAAGACCTCCTGCGGGACCTCGTATACCGCCCGCTGGGTCTGCGCCGGACCAGCCTGCCGCTGGGCTACCGGCTCCCCCAGCCCTACCTGCACGGCTACGACGTCCTCCCGCCCGCCGAACCCGAGGACATCAGCGAGGCTGTCGGCGTCTCCGGCGTCTGGGCCTCCGGCGGCATCGTCTCCACCCCCATCGAGCTGGGCGCCTTCATCCGCGCGTACGGCGGTCCCGCCCTGTTGTCGGAGAAGACCCGCAAGGAGCAGCTCTCCTTCCGTCCCGGCGACTCCTCGGAGCCCGCCGGCCCCGGCACCAATGCCGCCGGGCTGGGGATCTTCCAGTACACCACCCGCTGCGGTGTGCTCTACGGCCACACCGGAAACTTCCCCGGCTACACCCAACTGGCCGCCACCACCCCTGACGGCACGCGTTCGCTGACGTTCACCATCAACACCCAGACCAGCAAGAGCAACAAGCCGGCGCTGCTGGCCCGGCTGCGTACCGTGCAGGAGGACTTCGCCTGCGCCCTGCTCAAGGGGCGCTGACATCAGACCTGACGGGCGCCGCCGTCCACGAAGAGTTCGATCCCGGTGATGTAGCTGCTTTCGTGTGAGGCGAGGAACAGTGCGGCGGAGGCGACTTCCTCGGGGCGGCCGGGGCGGCCGAGGGGGACGCGACCCGTCGCCTCCTCGACGACGTCGGCGGGGGCCTGGGCCAAGGACGGGGTGGCGATCGGGCCGGGGCTGAGGGTGTTGACGCGGATTCCGCGGTCGGCCAGTTCCAGAGCCATGCTGCGGGCCATCGAGCGGACGGCGGCCTTCGTCGCGGCGTAGACGCCGAAGCGCCTGGACCCGGCGGAGCCGGCGGCCGAGCCGAGCAGGATGATCGAGCCGCCATCCTTGAACAGGGGCAGTGCGCGCTGGACGGTGAAGTAGGTCGCCTTGAAGTTCAGGTCCGATGTCAGGTCGAACTGGTCCTGCGTGAGATCGGCTAGTCCGGCCGGCTGACCACCGCCTGCGTTGGCCACCAGGATGTCCACCGGGCTACCGGCCTCCTCCACCGCCGTGTAAAGGCGGGCGAGGTCGGCCCCCCGGGTCACGTCACCCGGGACGGCGATCACCGATCTGCCCAATTCGGCTGCGGCCGTGGCGAGTTCCGCCTCCCGCCGACCGTTGAGGAAGACCTGGGCGCCCTCCTGGACGAAGCGGGCGGCTATCGCCAGGCCGATGCCGGACGAACCGCCCGTCACCACCGCGACCTTGCCATCGAGCTGTCCCATACGTCCTCCGCACGGTGGGGCCCCTGACGAAGCGGGCGGGGGTGCGCTGAGGGTCGAGCAGCGGCCGAACAAAGTCAATGAGCCCGGAACGGCCGCGGCCCCGCGAGCCGGTGGGCTTGCGGGGCCGCGGCCGCGCCCCGGAAGGTGTGCGTCGTCCGTGTGCGGAGCGCCGGGGGCTGTCCGAGGATCAGGGGCAGGTGGACAGGAGGACGGAGACGACCGTGCAGGTGGCGGTCGCGCTGTCGTTGAGTGTGTTGGGGTCGGTCGGAGCGGACACCGTCCGAGTGGCGGTGATCGAGACGCGGCCCAGTGAGAGCAGGCTGAGCGGTACCCGGAACGTCTTGGCCGAGACTGCGCCGCCGGCGATGGCGCCGTAGACGCAGGTCACGGTGGTCCCCATCGCCGTGCACCCCGGGGCCAGGGCGGTGGCGGACGAGCCCGGCGGCAGTGTCGCCGTCAGCGTGGCCGAAGTGACCGTACCGGGGCCGGTGTTGTGAGCGGTCAGGGTGTAGCTGAGGTACGGGGCGAGGAGGCTCAGGCCCGGCTGCGCGGTCAGGTCCACGTCGATGTCCGCGGGCGGGAGCTGGTACGTGTACCGGCCCGCGCCGACCACGGCGCTGGTGCCGCCGGGCGTGGTGACCTGCACGTCGACGGGGCCGGCGGCGTGCGCGGGTGCGGTGGCCGTGCACGTGGTGGCGGTGCAGGACAGACCGCCGGCCGGGTTGCCGGGGCCGAAGGTGAGCGAGGTGGCGCCGCTCAGGCCGGTGCCGTTGACCGTGACGACGGTCCCGCCGTCCGTGGTGCCCGAGGACGGGCTGAGCGAGGTCACCACGGGTACGGGAATGTAGGTGTAGCGGTCGGTCGGGGAGGCCGCACTGGTGCCGCCGGGCGTGGTGGCCTGTACGTCCACCGTCCCGGTCCCGGCCGGTGCGGTGGCGGTGCAGGAGGTCGGGGTGCAGGAGACGCCGGTGGCGGGGTTGCCCGCGCCGAAAGTGATGGCGGCGCCCGCCAAGTTCGTGCCGGTGACCGTCACCGTCGTGCCGCCCGCCGCAAGTCCGGAGGTCGGGCTGATGGCGGTGACCGTGGGCGCGTCCCGGTGGAAGGCGAACACGATCCGGCCGTCCGCGGCGTTGGCCCCGTCGGTCAGCGTGACCGGTGAGCCGGGAACCGTTCCGGAGACCAGGCTGGATCCGCCGCCTCCGCCACCGCCTCCGCCCCCGGTGGTTCCGTACCGGCCACCGGCTCCGCCCCGGCCTCCGCCGCCGTACCCGGCCCCACCGCGCCCGCCGGCGCCGGTCGGACTGAAGACTCCCTGCGCGGCGGAGCCGCCGGAGCCGTTCGGGTAGGCGCCGGGGGAACCGTTCGCGCCCTCGTTGTCCGCGCCGGGCCCTCCGGTCCCGGCCGCCCCGCCGGCGGTGTCGGTGCCCGCGCCTCCGCCCGTACCGCCTTGCGCGTCCGGAACCAGACCGTTGCCATCGGCGCCCGCGCTGCCGCTGTCACCACCGGCCGCTCCCGGGTAGGCCGGGGAGCCGATGCCCGGTCCGCCCGCGCCGCCGCCCGAACCCGCCGTCAGCAAGGGGGTGTTGGATGCCGTGGTCACCGCGACGAGGGCTCCACCGGACCCGGGCGCCCCGAACTGCGAATTCGCGGCGGCGTTGGCGCCGCGCCTGCCGACGGTGACGTTGAACGTCTGGCCGGGAGTCGCGGGGACGGTCGCCACGAGGTGGGCGCCCTTGCCGCCCGGTGTGCCGTCGTAGGCGTTCCCGCCTCCGGCGCCGTCGAGGGTGACCACGGCGCTGGACACGCCGTCGGGCACAGTGAGGCTTCCGGAACCACCCGCCGTGCAGGTGATCGTGGTGACGGCATCCGCCACGACCGGGGCGGCGCACACCCCTTCCGCCGCCGCCGGAACCGCCAGAACCGTCAGGCCGCCCGCTGCCAGCGCGGACGACGCGGCCACCGCCAGCAGCCGGTTGCGCAACCGGGATCTTGGTCCGCGTAACACCGCATTCGATGACATCGAAGTCTCCCCCTCTCAGTTCCGCCCGGCGGCGGCCGGAGGCGAGACTCCTGGGAAGCCGCGGCCGGACGCTCCGGCACGGCGAACCGGAGAGCACCGTTCCGCACGACGCCGCCGACCGTTCGCCCGTATCGAGGACCGCTCGCGGGAGCGACGGCCCGGTGATACCGGCGGAAGCATCGCAGCGGCCGAGGCGCGGCGCGCAGGAAATGCCGGATCGTCACGTCGCCCCTGTCGAAAACTCCGACCGAGAGGCCGAGTTCGCACGGACGTACGAGCATTTCGCGCGGCCCGCCCCGAACCGGGGAACATCGTCGACCGTCATGCCCAGACACGGCCGCCGGAGTATGCCGCCGACTACGACCAGGCAGTCGTCCTTTGGGGATGTGTTCGACTGACGGGCCCACATCAGGCCATGTCAGTGGCGGGTGACACGCTTACGGCGTGCTGATTCCGGGATACGACGACGGCCCACTGGTCGCTGGGGAGCCGTTGCCGGCTCGCCCGGGCTTCTGGTCGAACCACCTCATGGCGCTGTGCGAGGACGGGACGTGTGTTGAGCGTCCGGTTCCGGAGTGGTTCGGCGATGACGGCGCCGACGCCGATGCCCTGTCCGAGACGCTCTTCGATCCTGAGCGCTGGCCCGTCTTCCGCGTGCCCGCCGCCGACGGTCCCGGAGTCGTAGTGATCTACCGCAACCTGGTCGGCGACTACGGCATCGACTACCTGCTCACCCACCCGGGTCACAGCTACGCCCAGAAGATCGCCGCCTGGCAAGGGCACCTGCCGGGGAGCGGGCTGGTCTGGCAGGAACTGGCCCGTATCGCCGATACCCCGGCCCCCGACGCCGAAGGGGTCCGGGATGCGGCCGCACGTCTCCTCCTGATCCTTCCCCTCTTCAACGACCTGGACATACCGTCGGCGGCGCTGACAAGGATCCGCGCTGCCCTGACTGCGGTGGGAGCGCCGGAGGACACCGCCGCCGACACAGCAGAGCACCTGATGGGCCACCTGACGAGAAAGCCGTCGCACGATCCCGGGTGGGGTTCGCCGCTGAGCGACGGCTAGGGGTTAGCCCGGGCTGCCGGCACCCGCACTCTTGTGATGGGATGTCCGACGGCGGGCGCGTCGGACACGGTGCGGATACGGAGAGGCTGAGTCATGACGAGCGGGCACGCCGGCTGGGCAGACTCCGACGCCGGACTGCCGGCGACGCGCGCGCTGGTCCGGAAGTCCGGGCGAGCTCGGCGAGGGGGCACGAGGTCCGCCCCGCCGGGTTCGACGCCCGCCCGCCGGCTCGTCTTCCTCGGCCGCCAGTCGGGAACGCGGCGGGCGAGGCCCGAGGAGCCCACGGCGGGATCCTCGGCGAGTGCAGGGGATGGTCTTCGGTCATCTCAACTCGGGCCCTCCCCTTCGTTCGACAACGGAATCACCGGCGGCCACCGGGGAATTCGACCGGGCTCGTGGATCGGTCCACGCCGACACGATGGGTATGCGAACCAGGCGCTTCACGATCGACCTCAAGCTCTGACCGACCCCGCCGAGCGACACAGCCCGCGTACTAGCCGCCGCAGCTCGCGAACGCTTCGCCGGAGCCGCCGCCTCGGTCCATGGGCTCCCTCGGAGGGCGGGTCAACAGGCCGCTCTCCTCGGTGAACCGGGGGAGCTGGGCGCGCAGCGCCGGGGCGCCGAACAGGGCGACGCTCAGCAGCAACGCGTCCGGCCGGCGCTCGGTCGCCCGGCGGACTCCCGCCTGGTCGCGGCGCAGCCGGGCGAGCAGTGCCGCGCCGCGCAGGGTGCGCCGGGGCCATACCCACAAGGCCACCGCGCCGGCGTCGGCGAGGAGGTCGAGCGCGAGCCACACCGCCGTCTGCCCGCCTGCGGCGGCTCCGAGCGGGGCGGCGGCGAAGACCGGCAGCAGCAGGCTCCGTACGACCCACACCCGTCTGCGGGACACCACCAGCCGCGCCCGCTCCAGCTCCGTCGACACCCCTTGGACGGCACGTTGCACCCGCTCCATGCCTTGCAGGCGGCGCGGGTGCAGGGGCCCGTACAGCACGTGGTACTGGGCGCGGGCCACCTCGGAGCAGCCGCGCGGCAATCGGGCCTCGCCGGGTCGGACGGTCTGCCGCCATCCGGCTTCGACCGAACCGGCCAGATACAGCTCGACCAGCCCGGTCTGCGCCGCACCCCGTCGGCCCCCGCGCAGCAGGCCCGTCTCGACGGGCGAGAGCCGCCGGTCGAGTGGGTCGGGCACCGGGCGCAGGTCGGGGCGAAGGCGTAGAGCGGCAGCCATCAGCAACAAGAGCCACGCGGCTCCTGCCGACACCGCGTTGATCACGAGCACGGGCCACCACCCCTCCTTTTGGCACCAGACTGGCGTCAAATCACGTTGTCCGCCAGCCGGTTGCCGGCGCAGGCGCCCGGAATGCCGGTCCCGATGACTGGCCACGCGACGTACGACAACGGGCCTCGCCGCGTTCTCGTCGGTCGCCGACGTCCCCAGGTGGTCATGCGGGCATGCGGTCGTTCTCGGTGGCGACGGCGGAGGCGGACAGGAGGGTCGCCACGGCGAGGGTGCCCCAGAGGGCGGTCGGGCCGTGGGGGGCGAGGGCGGTGATGGCGGCCGGGGAGACGGCAAGGCCGAAGCCGGTGGAGAGTTCGAAGCGGGCGAGTGTGCGTCCCAGGGCATGGGCCGGGGCGAGGGCCGTCACGAGAGCGGTGGCGCTGCCGGCGTAGATGATCTCGCCGAGGGTGCAGGCGACGGAGACGGCGGCGACGGCCGGGGCGGCCCACCCGTTCGCGTCCCCGTGTCCCAGGGACGTCACGGCGAGGAAGCCTGCGTACGACGCCGTGAGGACGACGCCGGCGATGGTCAGCGCGGTGCGCCGGGAGTATCGGGACATCAGGATGGTGACCGGGACTTGGAAGGTGACCACCAGCACCGTGTTGGCCACGAAGATCGCTGCCGACCACACCGGGGAGGCGTCCAGCTGTGTCAGCAAGACCAGCGGGAGCGCGATCTCGGGGACGTTGAGGCAGAAGACGTAGACCACGTTGGCGGCCAGTAGGGCGCGCATGCGGGGTGCGGGCTCGTCGTGCCCGGCGGACGTGACGGACAGGGTTGCCGCCGGCTCCACGCGCACGCGGACCGACCACGCGAGGCCGGCGGCCACCAGGTACGCCAGGCCTGTGGCGCCGGCCAGCGTCTGCAGGGCCGAGGTCCCGCCCGCCAGGCAGGCCATGGCGAGGAGCGCCCCCACTCCCAGCCCCGCATTGCGCAGGGCGCGTCCCGCCGCGAGCGCGGTGTCACGTTCGCGCCCGTGGGCGATGGTGGCGACGAGGGCCGCGTGGGCGGCCGGCCATGCCTGGTTGCCGATGCCGAGGAAGAGGGCCGCGGCCGCGAACGGCCAGATGTGCCCCGGCGGGGTCGCCAGCAGCACGGCCACGCCCGCCACGCGTATCAGCATCGATGCGGCGACGACGGTGCTGCGCGCGCCGCGGTCCAGCCAGCGCCCGACCGCGGGCATGCACAGCAGTCCGATGACGATGCCGGCCGTCATCGCGATGCCGGTGGCCGGCGCGGACAGGCTGAGCACCGACACTCCGTAGAGGAGGAGGAAGGGCCTCAGCAGGCCGGTGCCGAGGGCGTCGACGGCCAGGGCGACGGCGTAACGGGGGCCGCCGGAGGCGCGGACGAGGGCGCGGGGCCGGACCTTGGAGGTGTGGGTGGTGCTCGTGACTGCCATGGCGTGAACGGTGGGTTCGCCGGCCCGGCCGGGCACGTCGGTTGACGGAGACCGTCAACCGACGTCGTCGCCGCCCGCCGGGGCGGTGATGATGTGCGGATGACGTTGAGGATCGACATCAGCGGCATGCCGCCCGAGCGGCTGCGGTTCGCCGCCTCCCCGCTGGCCGAGCTGACCGCGATGCTGCACGTGCTCGCCGAGCCGGAGCACCATCCGCAGTTCGCGGCCTGGGCTGCCGATGTGTGGGCGGGGCTGCGGCCTGGGCCGGCCGAGCGGTTGCGGGAGGCGGAGTTCCTCTGGCGGGCGTCACAGGCCGACTTCATGCTGCCCGCGCGGCCCCGGCCGACCCTCGCGGAGGAGCTGGACGACGTGGACCGGATCGATGACGAGACGTACGTGTCCGCCGCACTGGTCACCACGTGCGGCAACCGGATCCACCTCACCTCCCCGTCGCCCCTCACCGATACCGCTGCGCGGGAGCTGGCTCTGGAACTGGCCCAGGCCCGAGGACCGCGCCAGGAAGCGTTCGCGGAACGGCTGCTCGAGGACCCGACGGCGGTACGAGCGCGGGTTCGCGACACCCTGGAGGCCTGCGCCGAAGCCTTTTTCAACGCGGCCTGGGCCGACTCCGCCGTCCAGCTCGCCACGGACCTGCGCCTGAAGAAGGACCTGCTGAAGCGCCAGGGCCTCGGGGCGGCCCTCGCCTCGGTCTCCGGCGCGGTCACCCTGGCCCCGGACGGCGACTGCATCCTCGTGGACAAGCTGCTGGACAAGGCGACGACCGCCCACGGCACCGGCGTCACCTTCATCCCGAGCGTCTTCGGTCGGCCGCACCTGGCGATGGTCCACGCGCCCGGCTGGCAGCCGGTGGTCCAGTACCCGGTGGCCGAGCCGGGCCCGTCGGAGCCGGTCTCACTGGACACGGTCACCCTGCGTCTGGAGGCCCTGGCCCACCCGGCACGGCTGCGTCTGCTCCGCACCCTCGCCCGGGGCCCGCACACCAACGGCGAACTGGCCCACGCCTGGGACCTGACGCCCCCGGAGGTCTCCCGCCACCTGGCCCTCCTGCGGCGCGCGGGGCTCCTCGTAGCTCGGCGGGAGGGGCGGTACGTGCGCTACAGCCTCAACCTGTCGGCCCTGACGGCGCTGGGGACCGACCTGCTCGCGGCGGTATTGCGGTAGCCCGACTTCCTCGGTCGCCGTCCCGCGACAGGCCCTGGGGCCGCGGACCGCTGCTTCGCGTTCGGCTGTTGCCGCCGTGAGTGCGGCTCTTGACCCTCACCTGGCGTCAGGCTGCATGGTCGTTGCCGTGGAAGATCACTGGACCGTGGGACGCGTGGCCGAGCCGGCCGGCGTGAGCGTCCGCACGCTGCATCACTATGACGCGATCGGGCTCGTGCGTCCGTCGGCGCGGACCGCGGCCGGGTACCGGGCCTACTCGGCGGGCGACGTTGAGCGGCTCAGGGAGGTGCCGGCCTACCGGCGGCTGGGCTTCGGTCTGCGGGAGGTTGCGGAACTGGTCGGCGACTCGTCCACCGACGCGGTCGCGCACCTGCGCCGACTGCGCGGCCTGCTGCTGGAGCGGCGTGATCGAGCTGACGCCATGGTGGAGGCCATCGACAGGGAACTTGAGGCGCGGGCGAAGGGACTGAAGGTGACACCGGAGGAGCAACTGGAAATGCTCGGTGCACGACTGTACGACGCGATCGGCGGCGCCTACACGGCGACACACGGTACCTATCCGCGGATCGCCGCGCAGATCTGGGATGCGCTCGGGGACGCGCAGACGGTGCTGAACGTCGGGGCCGGCACCGGCTCCTACGAGCCTGCCGATCGCGACGTGACCGCGGTGGAGCCATCGGCGGTCATGCGGGGGCAGCGGCCTGCGGGCTCGGCGCCGTGCGTGGCCGCCGCCGCGGAGAGCCTCCCGTTCGAGGACCGCTCCTTCGACGCCGCGATGGCCGTTTCCACCGTTCACCACTGGGGGGACCCGATGGCGGGGCCGCGCGAGATGCGGCGCGTGGCCCGACGCGTGGTGGTGCTCACCTTCGACACCGACGAGCCCGGATGGCGGGACCGGTTCTGGCTCACCCGCGACCACCTGCCCGAGTTCGCCACCGTCCTCACGGAATTTCCCTCACTGGCCGGGATGGCCGATGCGATCGGCGCCCGCGCCGAGCCGGTGCCCATCCCGTGGGACTGCGCTGACGGCCTGTTCGAGGCGCACTGGCGCCGACCGGGGGCGTATCTGGAGGATCACGTGCGCCGTGCGATGTCGGTGTGGACGAGGGTCGGGCCGGAGGCCGAGGAGCGGGCGGTACGAAGCCTCAGCGACGACCTCGATTCCGGCCGGTGGACCGAGCGCAACGGCCACCTCTCCGACCTCGACGCGGCAGATCTCGGCCTCCGCCTGCTCATGGCTTGAACCGCGTCGCAGCGACAGCGTCATGGCGACTCCTGGACATCCCGCCGTTCTCGCCGAGCCGTTTTTCGTGAGCGTGGCTGTCGGGCGGGCCCGTCGCTCGTAATGAGCGACGGGCCCGCCTCTTTGGTGGCCGGGGCGGGATTTGAACCCGCGACCTCTGGGTTATGAGCCCAGCGAGCTGCCGACCTGCTCCACCCGGCGACCTCCACCGTAAGACGCCGGGGCGCGCGGGCGCGAACGAATATCCGGATGATGCCGTTGCCGTGGCCGGTGATCGGGGACCGCCGCGCGCACCGTGCCGGCTCAGTTCTCGTCGAGGTAGAGCTTCGTCGCCGGCCGTTCGCACAGCACGATCAGGGTCACGGCAAGGATGAAGGCAATGACGAAGCCTGCCAGTTGAGTGAGGGAGGCGTCGTTGTCCCAGTCGGCCCCCGCCGCCATGCCGCCCATACCCAGCCCGGCCAGGACCGCGGGTACGAAGGCCAATTGACTCAGCCGGTCACCTGAGTGGGCCACCCCGGCGAGCACCTTGACGCCGTTGCGCAGGAGGCCCACGCCGAGGGCGAGCACGGGCAGCCCGAACAGCCCGAAGCCGTTCCCGTCCGTGAGGAGGAGCAGCACGTACACCGCGCCGCATGCGACGACGACACCGAATGCGATGCCCATGGCACCCGCGCCGGTGGCCGACCCCGGCCGTTGACGCGGCCGCTCCGGTCGAGGCCGCCTTGACTCCATAGAGAAACCGCTCATTGCTCAAACTCTCTTTCTGTCGTCCGGTTTTGCTCTGTTACAACCGGCGTCGACGCTTTGCCCAGTGGCTCTGCGCCATGCCCTGTGGATGCCCCGCACACGCTCAATGGCGCCAGGCGGCCACGATGCCGAGCACGACGAGTGCGGTGGTCGCCAGCAGGAGGCATCCACGGCTCGCGACCGGGCTGCGTCTTCGGGTCTCGACCTGGCCGCCCGGGGAAGAGCCGGGGTGCTTGCTGGCGTAGTGCTCGATCTGTCGGCGGAGTCCCTCGGACTTCTCGAGCCAAGGTGTCTTGAAGCCGCACTCTCCGCACCAGTAGCGGTTGGCCACGTCGGCTCCTCGCCTTCCGTCGGTGTGTGGCGCTGACGACGATGGTGACCCTGGTGACGTGGGCTGCACAGGTCAGACACCCGGCCATTGGTGACCGGCGGCCACAGGTAGGCTCGGGGCCGTTCGTACTGGTTGCTCAGGGGAGATGGTGGATGACGGAGGACCTCGGCACCTTGCTTCGTGAGCTGCGCGATGGAGCGAACCTGACGCAGGAACAGGTGGCCGAACGCTCCGGGGTCAGCGTGCGCACCATCCGCCGGCTGGAGAGCGGTAGATCCACGAACCACCGGACCGGAACGGTGAATCTGCTCGCGGACGCACTCGGCCTGGACGAAGTGCACCGTCTGCGTCTGGCCGCCGCGCTCACCAACTCGTCCAGCTCACTCGCCGCCCGAGCGGGCACCGGCACGGGACAGCGGCCCGAACCCTCACCGGAACGTTTCCCCATACCCGACCCGGAACCCGGCTCGGCGATCCGCGACACCGGTGCCCACGGCCCCGGCCACGGGGTGTGGGCACCCGCCCCACCCGCCCGATCGCCCGTCCACGACGCACTCGCCGACGCCGCGCAAGAGCTGGCGACGGAAGTCCGGCGCCGCTGGCGCCACGAGGAGGCGCAACGCCGCGTCCACGACCCGTTCCCGCTGCCTGTCCGGTGGAAGCCGGCGCCGGCCGTTCTGACCGACCGCGCCGAGAACATCCAACGCCTCGGGCCGGGTGAGACTCCGCGTGCGGTGGATCTCGATGGCGACCTGCGGAGCATGGCCGAGGTCTACCTCAGGATCCCCTCCGGACGACTGGTGATACTCGGCCGGGCCGGCTCGGGCAAATCCGTCCTCACGATCAGGCTCGTCCTGGACCTCCTCGACACCCCGGCCCCGCACCACCGCGTTCCGGTCATCTTCAGCATCGGCTCCTGGGACCCGTCCACCACCACACTGCGGGATTGGCTGATCGGGCGACTGCTGCGCGACCACCCGCATCTGGCCCGCCGCAGCTCCGGCGGGGCCTCCCTGGCAGCCGTACTGGTCGACACCGACCTCATCCTGCCGGTCCTGGACGGGTTCGACGAGATCGCCGAAGGCCTGCGGCGGGACGCCTTGGACGCCCTCAACGCGACCTCCTTACCGCTCGTCCTCACCAGTCGGCGCGACGAGTACGCCGAGGCCGTCCGGGCCGCGCACGCGCCCCTGGTGTGGGCCGGCGGCATCGAGCTCACCGACCTCACCCTCCAGGACCTCGCCGACTACCTTCCCCGCACCTCCCGTACCCTCCCGCCCGACGAGAGCGACGCCCGCGGCACCGACCCGGCCGGCTCTCCATGGGACGTGGTGCTCACGCAGCTGCGCACGCGCCGGAGCCCGGCACACGAGAACCTCGCCACGGTGCTCACCACCCCGCTCATGGTCATCCTCGCCCGCACCCTGTACAGCGAGACGCCCGGCCGGGATCCCGCCGAGCTCCTCGACGCCGCCCGGTTCCCCTCGGTGAAGAGCCTGGACGAACACCTGCTGGCGGGGTTCGTGCCCGCGGTCTACCGACGCCGTGTCCCGGAACGGGACGCGGCCGGCCGGCGGCCCGGGGCGTCGTACGCGGACCCGGTCCGGGCCGAAGGCTGGCTCGGTCACCTCGCCCACCACCTGGTGCGTCTCGACCGCGAACGTCAGGATCTCGCGTGGTGGCAGCTCGGCGATTCGATGTCACGGCTCCAGCGGACCCTCGCCTTCATCCTCGCCACCGCCGTGAGCATCGCCCTGGCCGACTGGCTGGTCGGCCTACTGCTCACCCCCCTCTCCGTCAGCGAGGTCCTGCTCCAGGGCGGACTCATGGGGCCCGCCGTCGGCCTCGGATTCGGAGCCCTCCACGCGATGACGGACAGATCCGGCGGCGGGTTCGAACCAGCCCGTGTCCGGCTGACCCTGCGCGCCGCCCGCGACGGTCTCGGCCGACGGTCCCTGCGCACCTTCTCCTTCCGGTTCGGGCAAGGTCTGATCGGCGGGACCGTCATGGGCATCGGATGCGCCTGCGCCCTCACCCTCCAACGCGCGCTGGTCTCGGGGACGCCGCTCACCGACCCGCACGTGGTGCAGGGCACCCTGATCAACATGCTGGTCTTCGGACTGATCTTCGGCTCGGCCGCCGGTCTCGTCTTCGGGCTCATGTCCGCGCTCGAAGCGCCTGTGGACGTCACCGCGGCGGCCACCCCGGTCAGTCTGCTGTCCGCGAACCGTACGACGGTCTGCCGTCAGTTCCTGATCCTGGCTCCGGCGTTGACCCTGGCCATCGCCGTCGGCGGGTACCTCATCGTCGATCTGCTCCGGAACGTGATGGGACCGCTCAACTGGGGTCTTCAGGACAGCCTGTTCATCGGCACGGTCGGCGGCCTCGGCGGCACGGCCTCCTACGTGCTCACCTTCACCGCCTGGGGTCAGTGGATCGTCCTGGCACGTGTCTGGCTGCCCTTGGCCAGCCGACTTCCCTGGGACCCCGCCGCGTTCCTGGACGACGCCTACCGCCGGGGGGTGCTGCGGCAGACCGGGGCCGTGTTCCAGTTCCGCCACGTCCGGCTGCAGCACCACCTCGCACGCGTGTTCCGCAGCCGGCACCGGGACTTCGCACCGGCCACCTTCACGACCCCGCCCGCCGGCGCCCCGTCGCCGGGGGAGCACGACGACGGGTGACCTCGGAGCCGACACGGTCGGCTGCTCCCCCGGGCGCCGGTCACCGATGGCCGGTCGTTTGGCCTGTCGGCCGGGCGGTACGGGGCGCCAGCATCGGAGGAACGTCCCGCTCGCGGCAGCTCGCCGCGGCGCGGGCTTCCTCGATGAAGGGTTCGCCGATGACTTCCCTGCGCCTCACCACATTCGGCGCGGCACTCGCGCTCACCGTCCTGGCGGGTGCCGGCGCCGCGCACGCCGCGCCGGCCACCGCCACGCCGGCGGTCACCGACGCCCACGCGGCCTCCGCCGACGTTCCCCCGTTCTCGAACGGGTTCGGTCTGACCTTGGTGCCCGAAGACACGCAGGTGCACAGCCCCACCGACTTCACCCTCACCGTCACCACGGCACAGCTCTCGGGGAAGCACAGGATCCGCATCCTTCTCCCCACCGCATACGCCACCGACCCCGACCGGCGCTGGCCGGTCACCTACTTCCTGCACGGTGGCAGCGGCAACGTGAACGACGTCGCGGCAGCGCCGGCACTGCATGCGGAATCGATGATCACCGTGGTTCCGGACGGCGGGCTGAAGGGCTGGTACGCCGACTGGCTGATGCAGAACACCGCCGAAGGGAAGGCGAACTGGGAGACGTTCCACCTCACCCAGATCGTCCCCTTCATCGACGCCAACCTTCGTACCCGCAACGACCGGGCCCACCGGGCCGTCGTCGGGCTGTCCATGGGCGGCTTCGGCTCGCTGCACTACGCCCAGGCCCGCCCCGACCTGTTCGGACACGTGGCCGCCCTGTCGGGCGGCATCGACTTCGGCATGTGGCAGGTCCGCGCGGCCGTTCTGGGGACCGAACTCAACGTCACGGGCGCCTGGTGCGCGAGCAGTACTTCCGGTTCGGCCGGTTCCGGCCAGTGCACCGGTTTCGGCCCCGTCGTGGACAGCGACGCGATCTTCGGCTCTCCGTACCCGTTCTTCGACGCCGACCGCGTGTGGAAGGCGGTCGACCCGGCCGCGCCGACCAACCTCGCCAAACTGTCCGGCACCGGTATCACGCTCTACACCGGCAACAACGACCTCATCGACGTCCACACCGAAGCGGCCTCGAACACGGTCAAGGCCCGCCTGGACCAGCTGGGCATTCCGAGCCGCCTCGTCAACTACGGCAACGGTGCGTCGCTGGCCCCGAGCTGCAACGGCGGCCACAACTACGGCTGCTGGGCCCCGGCTTTCGCCGACTACGTCCCGCGCCTCGAAGCCGCCTTCGCCGCAGCGGGCTGACCGGCCGAAAGGAGGGAAGACATGGAAGAGAAGGACACCTACGAGAAGCCCACCGACGAGGTCGTGGCGCTGGCAGCCGAACGCGGACTCGGCCAGTGGCAGCGGACCTTCCGGATGAAGCAGAGCCGCCTGTTCGGCAAGCACAACGCGTCGCGGCTCTACATCCACGCCAACGGCGCGGTGGTGACCGGACCCGAGGGTTTCCGGGCCGCGTACGACTGGGAGACCGTGCGGGTCCTGCGGTACATGAGCACCCGCAACGGCGTCCCGTGGGACGCCCGGTACACCCTGTTGGACCCGCAGGGCGCCGCGGTGAACATCGGCCCGGGCACCCGGGTGTTCCTCAAGGAGGAGAAGCAATCACTGGGCATCACGTCAGTGGTGCAGGGTGCCCTCTTCCTGTGGCCGGACGTCTGGGGGGAACACATCATGCAAGCCGTCACGCGGACGCAACTGCTTAAGGTCCTCGACGCCATCGAACGCGGCGGGACGGTGGACTTCGGTGCCTACAAGGTCGACCGGAAGGGCCTGGCCGGCCGTAAGCACTCCGCTCCTTGGTCCGACATCACCACGATCTCCTCCTTCAGCGGAAGGCTGATCTTCAACGGCTCCCAGAGGCGCACGACCGTGGACAGTGCGGACCTGCAGAGCATCGCCAACGTGGATCTGTTCCTCCGGCTGTGCCGGGGTTTCAAGGCCGACGGCAGGTGACGCGCCGCCGGGCGGAGCCTAGTGCTGTGACCCGGTGAACCTTTCCGGTCACAGCACTAGTCGCCGCGTCCGGTGGCGAAGTCCCTCGCCCGGTCGACCAGTCCGGTGCCGGCGGACAGCAGCCGGTGGTGCGGCTGCGAGGCGAGGACGCCGGGGTGCGGCCTGGTCGGCGCGAACCTCTTGGTCCGCCGGACCTTGGCCCCCAGCTTCACCAGGGCTTCGGGGGAACACGCCTGGCGGAGCCGGGGGAAGAGGTTCTCCTCCTCGTCGTGCACGTGGGCCGTGACCTCCGCCTTCAGCGCTGCGATCAAGTGGTCGAACTCGGGGCCCGCGGCGTCCAGTCCCTCGAGGTCCTTGAGCAGCTTCTCGACGAGGGCGTGGTCGGCCAGCTCCTTGTCCGCGATGAGGTCCCCGTCCGGGAAGTGCTCCCGGACCGCCGGGTAGAGATGTTCCTCCTCCGCAACCGAGTGCCGCACCAGTTCGATGGTCAGCTGCTCGGCCGCCTTCTGGCGTTCGCCGGCCGGTGTGGTGTGCTCGATCCTGTCGAACAGTCCGGCCACCTCGCGGTGGTCGACGGTCAGTTCGGCGATGATGTCCGCTGCCTCCGCCTGTCCCTGCCCGTGTCCCATGCCGTTGCCCCTTCCCTATCGGCCTCGGCCGGCGGCGCGCCCGCCGGTCGCTTCGCGCGTACCCGGGATGACGCGGCGCTAACAGGACGGCAACCAGTCGGCCGGGGTGTCCGGGGTCGATCCCCTTGACGTCGCCGTACCGCGGCGCATGTGGCACCCGGGGGCGGGTAGCCGGGCCTTGAAAGGATTCTGAGGGCGGCGACGACCGGCGGCACCGTGGGGTGCGGCGGCCCGCTGCCGACGACGACACGGAAGGGTTGCGCATGTCGCACGTCGAAGAGTACGTCGAGGTCAACGTTCCCGTACGCACGGCCTACAACCAGTGGACGCAGTTCGAGGAGTTCCCCGCCTTCATGGAAGGGGTCGAACGCATCGACCAGCGCACGGACACACTCACCCACTGGGTGACGAACGTGAACGGTGTACAGCGTGAGTTCGACGCCCAGATCACCGAACAGCTCCCGGACCAGCGCGTGGCGTGGGTGACGGTGGACGGCGAGGCGCGCCAGGCCGGGCTGGTCACCTTCCAGCCGATCGATGCCACCACCACCAAGGTCGTCCTGCACTTGAACTGGATTCCCGCGGGACTGGCCGAGACCGCCGCCGACAAGCTCGGTTTCGTGAGGCGCCAGGTCGCCGGGGATCTGGAGCGGTTCAAACTGTTCATCGAGGCGCGCGGCATCGAGACGGGCGGCTGGCGGGGCGAGGTCTGACGCGCTGAGCCCCTGCGGCCGGGACACGCGCACGGCGGGCTGGCCGCCTGGGCGCGGCCACGTGAGAATGGCGCCATGACCCAAACCCCGGCGACACCTGCGGAGCAGGACGCCGTGCGCGCCGTCCGCGTCGAGCGTGACGGGCCCGTGACGACGGTGGTGTTGTCCCGGGCCGCCGCCCGTAACGCCGTGGACGGGCCGATGGCCCGTCAAATGGCCGACGCTTTCCGCTCGTTCGAGGCGGACGAGGACGCCTCGGTCGCCGTGCTGTGGGGCGAGGGCGGGACGTTCTGCGCGGGCGCCGACCTCAAGGCGGTCGGCACCGAACGCGGGAACCGCGTGGAGCGCGACGGCGACGGCCCGATGGGGCCGACACGGCTGAATCTGACCAAGCCCGTCATCGCGGCGGTCTCCGGTCATGCCGTGGCCGGCGGGCTGGAGCTCGCCTTGTGGTGCGATCTGCGCGTGGTCGAGGAGGACGCGGTCCTCGGGGTGTTCTGCCGCCGGTGGGGGGTGCCGTTGATCGACGGCGGCACGGTCCGGCTGCCGCGGCTGATCGGCGAAAGCCGCGCCATGGACCTGATCCTCACCGGCCGGCCGGTCCCCGCCGCCGAGGCGTACGCCATCGGGCTGGCCAACCGCCTCGTACCGCCGGGGCAGGCCCGGCAGGCGGCGGAGCAACTCGCGCGGGACATCGCCGCGTTCCCACAGCTGTGCCTGCGCCACGACCGGCTGTCCGTACGGGAGCAACACGGACTGGCCGAGTCCGAGGCGCTGGCGGACGAGCTGCGGCACGGCATGGTGCCGCTGTCCGCCGGCGAGACCCTCTCGGGCGCCGCGCGGTTCACGTCCGGGGCGGGACGACACGGTTCGTTCGCCGACTGAGTCGCCCGGCCCCCTCCGGCTCAAGTGCGGGGCGTAGGCTGCGCTCAGCACGGACGCGGTGGGGGGTAGTGCGCATGACGGCTGAGACGGCACACAGGTGGGGGTCGACCCTCGATTCGGTCGTGGTGTACTCGCAGGGCGCGGTATGCCGCCGCCTGGCGCGGGGCAGCGTTCCACCGGACGGTCGGGTGCGGGTGACGGGTCTGCCCCGCTCGCTCGACCCGGCCTCGCTGCGGGCCAAGGTCCTGCGCGCCCCCGGGGTACGCGTCACCGAAGCCCGGCTGGAGATCGAAGCCGAGCCGCTCGACGCCGCCGCACCCCATGGGTTGCGGCGCGAGGTCGAGCGGCTGCGCGACGAGTACGCGGCGGCTCAGGGCCACCGGGACCGGCAACTGGGCCTGATCGAGGAGGTCAGGGGGCTGCGTCCGGTGGCGCCGCGCAGGCGCGAGGACGTGCACCGCCGTACCCCGGTCGACGCCTGGCTCGAACTCGCCGACTTCGTCGACGAGCGGCTGTCGGGACTGCAGACCCGCCTCGTCGAGCTGGAGGACGCACTGCTGCGCGCAGGCCACGAGCTCGCCGTCGCCGCGGACAGGCTCGCCCGTGCCTCCACGGACGCCCCGTCTGCGCATGTGGAGACCACGGCGTGCGCGGTCCTGACCCTCGACTCGAGCGGTGACACGGGCGCGGAGACGGAAGCCGAGGTGGAGGTGGAGGTCGAGTACGGGGTGCCGGGCGCCGTTTGGGTCCCGGGCTACCGTCTCACCCACCGTCAGGGCGACGGCATCGCCCGGCTGGTGCTGCGCGCCTCGGTCGCCCAGCGCACCGGCGAAGACTGGACCGGCGTGCGCATTGCCCTGGCCACGGCGGACCTTCGCCGCCGCACAGACCTGCCGAGGCTCCGCTCGATGCGGATCGGGCGCCGGCAGCCCGCCCCCGCGCCTGCCGGATGGCGCGAGCCGCCGACAGGGCTCGCCGACCTGTTCGCCGGGTACGACGCCGCCGGCGGCGCGCCCCGTCCCGTTCCGCCGCCACCGCCACCGCCACCGCCACCGCCACCAGCACCAGCACCGCAGAGCTACGGTGCGCCGCCCTCCGTGCCCCCGGCGCCCGGCGGCGGGATGCCGGATCGGGCGCAGCCTGCCCGCCCGTCAGCCCGCAGCGGATCCTTCGCGGGAGCCCCCGCACCCATGGCACCAGCGGCTCCCGGTCGGGCCGCACCGCCCTCGGCGCCGGCATCGGCACCAGCACCGGCACCGGCACTGGACGTCGGTCCGCCGCAGCCGAGTGGAGCCGAACTCGACTACGCCTCACTGGTCTTGTGCGGCCCCGACGAGCAGGGACCTCGTAGAGGGAGGCTGTTTCCCGACTCCCCCTTCGACCCGGTGGCGGCCGAGTGCCGGCGCCGCGCCGAAGCGGTGGCCGCGCTGCCGCTGCCCGGACACGCCGTGCGACCGCGCGAGTCGGCGGGGTCCTTCGACCACCGTTTCGACGCCGCCGCCCGCGCCGACATTCCGGCGGACGGCACCTGGCACACCGTCACCGTCGGTGAAGTGCCAGTGGGCTTGCGCACCGAGTACCTCTGTGTGCCGTCCGTCGAACAGACCGTGTACGCGACGCTGGTGCTCTCCAACGCGACCGACCAGGCACTGCTGGCCGGTCCGGTGGAGGTCATCGTCGACGACGACTTCCTGCTGACAACCGCACTGCCCACGCTCGCTCCCGGCGGTGTCTGCCGGGTCGGGCTCGGGCCGGCCGAGGGCATTCGGGTCACCCGCCGCACGAACCTGCACGAGTCGACCTCGGGGCTGCGGTACAACATCACCGTTCTCGACCACCGCGTCCACGTGGAGCTGGCCAACCAGCTCGCGCGCCCCGTCACGGTCGAGGTCCGCGAGCGGGTGCCGGTCACCTCCGAAGCGGACGTCCGGATCGAGGAACGGGCCGACTGGACGGCGCCCGAGGAAGGCGTGGAGCCCGAACGCCACGCGCCGGGCACCCGCCTTTGGCGGGTTGACCTGCCCGTGGGCGGCACCGCCGGCCTCGACGGACGCTACGAGATCCGCTTCCCGGCAGCCAAGGGGCTGGCCGGCGGCAACCGCAGGAGCTGAACACCGTCATGTCCACGGCCCCGCAGCCGATCGCCCTCCCCGTCACAGCCGTCACCTGCATGGAGGACCGCGCGCACATCGAGCGGGCCGTCGTGCTCCAACTCGAGGCCGGGGTCCAGCGCCTGCGTCTCGGTCCGGTCACCGCGCTGGCGGTCGACCGTACCCTCCACGCCGAGCTGACCGCCGATCACCCCGCAACCGTGCTCGACGTACGGATCGTCCGCACCTGGGTGCCCCGCGGGCCGCTGCCGTCCGCCGAGGACGACTCCGCCCTGCGCCGACGCGTGCACACCCTCGAAGAGGATCGGACTTCCCTGCGACAACACGGCGACCGGCTGCACACCCGCCTCGACCTGCTCGGCCGCCTGACCGCCGATCTCCTCCGCGAGATCGGCGAGGGGGCGGGCCGCGGGGAGACGGACGGGGCCCGCTGGACCCGCGAACTGGACCGGCTGGACGCCGAGCGCGACACTCACGCCGAGCAACTGCGCACCGTGGAGGCCCGGCTGGCCACACTCGACGCCGAACTCGGTGAGGTCCGGCGGGCCATGGCCCTCGCCGAGGAGGAGCCGGCCGAGTTGGTCGGCCACATCGAGCTGACCGTGCAGGCGTCGGCGGCCGGGCCCGTCGGGCTGCGGCTGACCCACCTCACACCGTGTGCTCTGTGGCGGCCGGCCTACCGGGCCGAACTCGCCGGGGATTCCCTGATGTTGGAGACCGATGCAATGCTCTGGCAGCGCACCGGCGAGGACTGGTCGGACGTACGGCTGACGCTGTCGACGGCCCGGTCTGCGGCGGCCACGGACCCACCGCGGCTGACCGAAGACCGCCTGACGCTCCAGGACCGCACCACCGCGGAGCGCCGCACGGTCGACGTCGAGCTGCGCGAGGAGGAGATCGGGCAGCTCGGCCCGGCCCCCGTGCTCGGCCTGCCGGGGGTGGACGACGGCGGCGAAGCCCGCGTGTTGAGCTGCCCCGGGCCGGTCTCGGTGCCCGCGGACGGTCGCGCCCACCGGGTGTCCCTCTCCGTCTTCACCGCGCCCGCGGCCGGCGAATACGCCTGCTCACCCGAGCTGTCGACGCTGGTTACACAGGTGGTGCGGTTCGACAACCGGTCCGGCCATGCGCTGCTCGCCGGGCCCGTCGACCTGGTGCGCGGCGGCGGATTCAGCGGCCGCGGCACGCTGGACTTCACCGCTCCCGGCGCCCCCGTCGAACTCGCCTTCGGCAGCCGCGACGACCATCGCGTGGTCCGGCTCGCCCAGGAGTCCCGCGATTCCGTCGGGATCACGCAGCGGACCGTGGTCACCCGCACGATCCGGCTGCACGTGTCCCGGTTCTCCGCCCCTGGAGAGCAAGGCGAACGGGTCGTGGTCCTCCGAGAGCGGATCCCGGTCTCCGAGGTCTCGGCGGTGGAGGTGCGCCTGCGCCGGGAGGCCTGTTCCCCGGTGCCCGACGGGGTCGACGCCGAGGGGATCGCCCACTGGGCCGTCGCCCTCCCGCCCGGCGGCCGCCGCACGGTCACCCTCGTCTACGAGCTGACCGCGAGCGCCAAGGTCGCGGGGGTCTGAGCGGGCGGCCGGATTTCGCATTACTGCGGCGTGACGGGGGAGATCTTCGCGGCGTGGACGGTGAGCCGCCCTATCCGCGTTTCGTGGTTCGACGCCGTCGTGCTGTGGTCCGCGATGCCGTCCGGCTTGGCGTCGTGGAGGTGCCACGTGGTGACCGGGGTCGGCGAATCCGGGACCATTTCCTCGATCGTGACGTCGCAGGACTCGGCCAGGCCCTCCGCCGAGAGGGCCCACTCCTGCGCCCCGGGAACATCGGTGAGTACGCAGTCGTCCAGGGTGAGCGTGAGCTCCTGTCCGGGAAGGCCAAGGCCCCCTTGGGGGCCGAGGCCCGAGATCTGCGCACAGGTGAACCGCTCTCCACTGACGGTGACGGAGTAGCTGCGGGATGCTTTGTCAACAGAATCGGTCATGCGTGGCGCCTGCCCAGCCCGCGCGGTCCCAGACACCAGCCCGTCAGCGATTCCCGTCCCGACTGCGGACGGTCCGAGGGACGGCTCCCCGCACATGCCCCCGTCGGCCGGTCCTCTATCGAGCCCGGTCCTCCGTCGCCGAACCGGGACGAGCGGCATGACGGTGACGGGCCCTGTGACGGCTCGGCCGCGCCGCGGCGGAAGCCGCTTCCGGGGGCCGGTCGGGACCGGCTGTCGGCAGGGAGGGGTCCGGGCGGGGCCCGAGCATGAACTCCTCGTACCGGCCGAGGGCGAGGACGGCGCACAGGAGAGCGGGTAGGAGCAGCAGCGCGGTGATGAACATGGGTGTCCCTTCGGCAGCCTCTCCCCCGCGCATGCCCCCGACCTGCCGTGGCACGCAGCCGACGCCGAGCCTTTCAGCCGGAGCAGCTCCAGGATCCGGGCCGTACGGTAGGCCGGGCCGGCCGCGCCGCGCCGCGCGCCAAAGCTTCCCCGGCGCGGGCGGACGCCCTGGCGACATCGTTCTCCACGGGCTGTCCGCCGTACGGCCGCGGTGTGGCCTGCGCGGCCGCCGAGCCGGGCTTAGCGTGGCAGGGGAGGGAGAGCCACCGCCATGCGAACGGCAGAGGGCACGTCACGGCAGGAAGGTCAGCCATGGGCACGGTGCACGAACCTGAGGGCCCCCGATCGCCGGACGGGGACACCGGTCCGGTGGACGCCTTCGAGGTGGTCTTCGCGGCCTCGGACGGAATCGGGGAGGACGTGGTCCGCATGACCCGCACCAGCGCGGCGGGGCCGGGCGGTCACCCCGTCTACGAGGACGCCACCGGCATCGTCAGGGCGGAGATCAGCGGGCAGGGCGAGGTGCGCGTACTGGCGACCGGGGGCGGCCAGGAGCCCGCCCGCGTGCTGCGGGCCCGGGCCGTCGCCTGACGCCCGGACCCTGAACACGCCCGCCCACGGCCTAGCGGTCCCCGAGGAGGCCGTCGAAGAACTCCCAGTCCAGGCACTCCGCCTCGGTACCGGCCGGAACCACCTCCCACGTGTCCTCCAGCCAGGACCGCAACTCGGCCCGGTCCAGCGTGAAGAGGGCGGGCGGCCTGCTCCCCAGCCGCAGCAGCACCTGCCCCGCCCGGCCGGGCCCGGCCGTGGGCTGGATCCGCACATCTCCTTCGCCCGTCAGCGTACGGACGCCCCGGGCGAGGAGGTCTCGGCCGAGCACCCAGGTCACGTCGGACCGGCCCGCCCGCGCGTGGAAGGTGACCTCGACGTCCAGGGGGGCGTCGGGGCGCCACCGGAACGTGGCCCGGAGAGGGAACCGCAGCCGCGTCCGGTGTTGATGGATCTCGATCGTCCGGGTCAGGTCGTGCTCGGCGACGGAGGACCGGAGGGCCATGGTGACTCGTTTCTGCGAGAGGGCGGACCGGCAAGCCGGCCAGAGAGAGGTCCTCTGCCCGGAGGGGCACCGGGAAAGCACTGGCGCCCTTGCTCGCGTCTGTTCACTCGTGCCCATCCCAAACGACCATCCCCTGTCCCGGTTTTCGGCGGTGCACGCATCACCGGCCCCGTTTCCGAGCCCGCAGACGTGTGGCCGGCGTCAGCCGACCTGGATGCCGATCACGCAGGTGTCGTCGTCCGTGTCGGAGCGGCTCTCGGCGAGGAGGCGGTCCAGCTTCCGGTCCAGGTCTCCGGCGCCCGCGGCCGCCGCGTTGACCAGGTGGCCGAGCGAGTCCTGCACCGAGGAATCGCGTCGTTCCACGAGCCCGTCCGTGAACATGAGCAGGGTGTCGTCCCGTTCGAGCTGTACCTCTCGCTCGACGTACGCCACATCGGGGAGGGCGCCGAGGAGCAGGCCCTCGATGAGCGGGAAGACCCGGGCCTCGCCGTCGCGGACGAGGACGGGCGGCAGGTGGCCGGCGCGCGCCCAGCGCATCACCCGCGTGGCGGGGTCGAAGAGTCCGCAGACGGCGGTGGCCGTTACGTGCTCGGCCAGGTGGTGGGTGACCGTGTTGAGCCAGGACAGCAGCTGAGCCGGCCCGGCTCCCGTGACGGCGAGGCCCCGCAGTGCGTTCCGGAGGACGACCATGCCGGTGGCGGCCTCGATGCCGTGTCCGGCGACGTCGCCCACGGACAGCATGATCAGCCCGGAGGGCAGGACCACGGTGTCGTACCAGTCGCCGCCGACCAGCGACTCGGTCTCGGCCGGCCGGTAGCGGACGGCGACCCGCAGGCCCGGCGCCTCGATGGCCGGCGGCGTGGGCGGCATGATGGCGTGCTGGAGCTGGAGGGCGAGCCGGTTGCGTTCCGCGGACTCGGCCTCGGTGTGGGCGAGTTGGTCCCGGGTGGCGGCCAGGGCGACCTCGGTCCAGTGCTGGGCGGAAATGTCCTGGTAGGCGCCGCGGACGGCGTACAGGCGCCGGTCGGCGTCGAGGACCGGCTCGGCCACGACACGGATGTGGCGGGTGATCCCGTCGGCCCGCTGGAGGCGGAGGTTGACGGATGCGGGACGGCGGTGGCGCAGCACCGCGCGCAGGAAACGCCCCAGGGCGGCGGAGTCGTCGGAGTGGGCGTAGCCGGGCAGCTCCCGCAGCGGCACGGGCGGCGCGGTCGCCGGCAGTCCGTGCAGCGCGTACAGCTGCGTGTTCCAGGTGACCTCGCCGGTGACGAGGTTCTCCTCGAAGCCGCCGATCCGGCCCAGGCGCTGGGCGTGCTGGAGGAGGTCGGCCAGGCGCGCCGTCTCGTCCTCGACGCGCCAGATCAGCAGGACGGCCGCGCCGTGCCGGCTGACGCTGATGTCCGCGACCGAGGTGAGGGGGATCTGGTCGACGAGCGCGGTCAGGCTCATGCGTTCGGCGCGGAAGGGTTCGCCCGTCGCGTGCACGCGTTCGATGATGTCGAACAGTCCGCTCTCGCCGGCGGCCATGGGATAGGCCTCCAGCAGCAGCGCTCCGTTCACTTCGCCGCGCGGCCGCCCCACGGGGTCGACGAACCGGCTGCTGACGTGGCGGATGCGGAAGTCGGTCAGCCGGCCTTCGGGATCGGGTACCGGGGTGAGCACCACGGCGGGGTCGTGGAGTCCCTCGGCCAGGTCGATCAGCTCCGAGACGTCCGGGGGCACCGCCTCGGGAGCAGCCGGGTCGCACGGGGGCGAGATGTCCATCGTGCGGGCGCACAGCTCCGCGATGGCCTCGACCTGGCGCTCGATCTGCTGGGACTGGGGGGCGAGGGGCTGCGGCCAGCAGATTTCGAGGACGCCGTGTATCCGTCCGCCGGTCCCGGCCGGTGCGGCCATCCGTCCGCCGTCGGGCCAGTGGAGGTGGCCGATCGAGGGAAGTCCGGCGCGCCCCAGGCGGGCGAGGCCGACCAGCCGCCGGTCCCGCAGCGCGAGGCGGGCGACGGTGGAGACGCCCGGGGGGACGTGGCGCCAGCGCGCGGCCTCCCCCGGCGGGAATCCGGCGTGGCCCGCGAGGGCCAGGGAGCCGTCGGGCGCCGCGGCCCACACGGCGACGGCAACCGCTCCCAGCGGCCCCAGTGCGTTCGTCAGGAGTGACTCGGCCACCGCCTGGGTGTCGGCGGCGGCGGCCAGCACACCGCTCTCGGCGGTGCGCAGCCGTACCGCCATCGTGGTCGCCCGTGCGGACGGCTGGGACGGCTGTCGCGTGCCGGCGCGCTCGACGAACTCGGCGGCCACCTCGCTGACGTGGTCGCGTGCAGCCTGGTTGACGATGTCGGCGGCGAGTTCGAGCGGGGACATCCCGGTCTCGCGGCACAGCTCGTCGAGCTGCCGTGCCGCCGCGGCGGGAGTGCAGCTCAGCTGTCCGATCAGGATGCCCTTGGCCAGTTCGACCAGGGCCCGGCCGTCCGCGGCCGCGTGCGCCTCCCGCACCTGGCGGCGCAGGCGATCGACGGTGGCGACCAGGCGCCCGAGAGGGGCCGGAGTCCGGTGCGGGAGGGCGTCTCGGGAGGGCTCCTCGACCTTCTCTCCCGGGTACCGCGCGTCCTCGTGCTGTTGTGCGTCGGGCGTGTTCACCGTGCTGCCGACTCCTTGCTGGGACGGTGGTGGCTCCGCTGTCCGGGCCCGGTGGGGCGCGGGCGCGCGGACCCTGCCGACGGGGCGGCGGTCATCTCGTGAGCCAGGGCCGGACGCGGGCGATGAGGTCGTCGGCGTCGACCGGCTTGGTCACGTAGTCGCTGGCCCCCGCGGCGAGGCTCTTCTCCCGGTCGCCGGGCATCGCCTTGGCGGTGACCGCGATGATCGGCAGACCGGCGTAGGCCGGCATCCGCCGGATTTCCGCGGTCGCCGCGTAGCCGTCCAGTTCCGGCATCATCACGTCCATCAGGATCAGGTCGATGCCCTCGTTGTGGGTGAGCATCTCGATGCCCTTGCGCCCGTCTTCCGCGTGGAGCACGCGAACACCATGCAGTTCGAGTAGGCCGCTGAGGGCGTACAGATTGCGCGCGTCGTCGTCCACGACGAGGACGGTACGTCCGGCCAGATCCGCGTCGAGCGGGTGGGCGGTCCGCTGCGGCTCCGCGCTCCCCTGGACGAGGGCCTTCGCACCCACCGGCTGGTCTGCGGAAAGGTGCAGCACGATGCGCTCCCGCAGCTCGTCGAGACTCGTCAGCAGTTCCAGGTGGCGTGACGCGGCCCGCTCCCGCAACGCCTGCTCCTGGCCCGTCTTCAGACGGGAGTTGTCGTGCGCGAGGACCGGTAGGGAGGAGAGCGCCGGGTCCCCGTCGAGCGCGTCGAGGAAGCGCAGGGCTTCGCCGCCGGGCATGTCGAGTTCGAGGACGACGCAGTGGAAGGAAGCCGATGCCAGGGCCGCGGCGGCTTCCCGTGAGCTCGTGGCGTTGACCACCTGGATGCCCCCGCGGTCCCCGGCCGGTTGGCGGTTGGGAGCGAAGTCCCGGTCGGCGCTCTCGGCGACGAGGGAGAGCAGGCCTCCCTGTCGTTCTTCGATCACCAGGAGGCGGCGGGCCGCCCGCTGCGGCGGAAGGGCGATACCCGCACGGCCCCTTTGGGGGGTCTCGGTTTCGGCGGCGCCGTGCGAGGCGGGCGCCGGAGCGTCGGCGCGGGCGGCCTCTTCGTGGTCCGGGCGGCCGACCGGCAGGTAGAGGGTGAAGGTGCTGCCCTGCCCCGGTGTGCTCTCCGCGGTGACGGCGCCGCCGAGGAGTTGGGCGATTTCGCGGGTGATGGAGAGCCCGAGGCCGGTACCGCCGTACTTGCGGCTGGTGGTGCCGTCGGCCTGCTGGAAGGCGCCGAAGACGGATTCCAGCTGCTGCTCGGGGATGCCGATGCCGGTGTCCCGTACCCGGAAGGCCACCAGGGGCCCGCGGCCGGCGAATCCGGCGGGGACCTCTGGACCCGTCGCCGGTTCGATCCGCAGCTCGACGCCGCCGCGTTCGGTGAACTTGACCGCGTTGGAGAGCAGATTGCGCAGGATCTGCCGCAGCCGCGAGTCGTCCGTGTGCAGGTCTCCCGGGGCGTCGGGGGCGGTGGTGACGGTGAAGTCGAGGCTCTTCTGCGTGGTCATCGGGCGGAAGGTGGCCTCGACGTATTCCAACAGCTGCGGCAGGTGCACCCGCTCGGGGGTGATGTCCATCTTTCCGGCCTCGACCTTCGACAGGTCGAGGATGTCGTTGATCAGCTGGAGCAGGTCCGAGCCCGCCGAGTGGATGACGCCCGCGTACTCGACCTGCTTCGGGGTGAGGTTGCGGGCGGGGTTCTGGGCGAGCAGCTGGGCGAGGATGAGGAGGCTGTTGAGCGGTGTGCGCAGCTCGTGGCTCATGTTGGCCAGGAACTCGGACTTGTAGGTGGAGGCCAGCGACAACTGCCGGGCGCGGTCCTCCAGTTCCTGCCGGGCCTGTTCGATCTCCAGGTTCTTGGCCTCGATGTCACGGTTCTGGCTGGCGAGCAGGGCCGCCTTCTCCTCCAACTCGGCGTTGGAGCGTTGGAGTTCCACCTGCTGGACCTGGAGTTCCTCCGAGCGGGCCTGCAGTTCGCCGGTGAGTCTCTGGGACTCGCCGAGGAGCTCGTCGGTGCGGGCGTTGGCGACGATCGTGTTGAGGTTGACGCCGATGGTTTCCATCAACTGGCCGAGGAAGTCCCGGTGGACGGGGGTGAAGGTCCCGAAGGAGGCGAGCTCGATCACTCCGAGGACCTGGTCGTCCACCACGATCGGCAAGATGATCAGGCTGCCGGGGGTGGTGTGGCCGAGGCCCGAGGAGATGACGTAGTCGCCGGGGACCTGGTCGGTGAAGATGGCGCGGTGACTGCGCGCGGCCTGCCCGACCAGGGATTCCCCCAGGGCGAAGCCGATGCCGCCGGCGCCGGCGGGGCGCCCGTAGGAGCCGACCAGGGTGAGGACGGTGCCGTGGGGGCCGTCCTCGGCGAGGTAGAAGGCCCCGTACTGGGCGGCGACCAGCGGTGTCAGCTCGTCCATGATGAGTTCGGCGACGACGGCGAGGTCGCGGTGGCCCTGCATCAGGCCCGAGACGCTGGCCAGATTGGTCTTGAGCCAGTCCTGTTCGTGGTTGGCGCGGGTGGTCTCCCGCAGCGATCCGACCATCGAGTTGATGTTGTCCTTGAGTTCGGCGACCTCGCCGGAGGCGTCGACCGTGATCGAGCGGGTGAGGTCGCCCTCGGCGACCGCGCTGGCGACCTCGGCGATGGCCCGGACCTGGCGGGTCAGGTTCCCGGCCAGTTCGTTGACGTTCTCCGTCAGACGTTTCCACGTGCCGGAGACGCCCTCCACTTCGGCCTGGCCCCCGAGTCGGCCTTCGCTGCCCACCTCGCGGGCGACGCGCGTGACCTCGGCGGCGAAGGAGGAAAGCTGGTCGACCATCGTGTTGATGGTGGTCTTCAACTCCAGGATCTCGCCACGGGCATCCACGTCGATCTTCTTCGACAGATCACCGTTGGCCACGGCCGTCGTGACCAGTGCGATGTTGCGGACCTGTCCGGTGAGGTTGTTCGCCATGGAGTTGACGTTGTCGGTGAGGTCCTTCCAGGTGCCCGCCACGCCGCGGACCGTGGCCTGGCCACCCAGGTTTCCCTCGGTGCCGACTTCGCGGGCGACCCGGGTGACTTCGTCGGCGAAACCGGAGAGCTGGTCGACCATCGTGTTGATGGTCTCCTTCAACTCCAGGATCTCCCCGCGCGCGTCCACCCGGATCTTCTGCGTCAGGTCGCCCTGGGCCACCGCTGTGGTGACCTCCGCGATCGAGCGGACCTGCGCGGTCAGATTGTCGGCCATGACGTTGACCGATTCCGTGAGGTCCTTCCAGGTACCGGAGACCCCCTTGACGTCCGCCTGACCGCCGAGCCTGCCCTCGGTGCCGACCTCCCGGGCGACCCGGGTGACCTCGCCGGCGAAACCGGAGAGCTGGTCGACCATCGTGTTGATGGTCTCCTTCAACTCCAGGATCTCCCCGCGCGCGGTGACGTCGATCTTCTGGGAGAGGTCTCCCTTGGCCACGGCCGTCGCGACCTGGGCGATGGACCGAACCTGGGCCGTGAGGTTTCCGGCCATGGAATTGACCGAATCCGTGAGGTCCAGCCACGCGCCCCCGACGCCCGGGACGTCCGCCTGACCACCGAGCGTTCCCTCGGTGCCCACTTCGCGTGCCACCCGCGTCACTTCGGACGTGAACAGCGACAGCTGGTCGGCCATCCCGTTGAAGACCGTGGCGATCTCGCCGAGCAGCCCGTCCGCCGTTTCGGGCAGCCGCGTACGGAAATCCCCGTCCCGCACGGCTGTCAGGCCGGCCAGCAGCCGGCGCAGCTCCGATTCGCCGATCCCGTCCTGGCAGGGAAGCGCAGCCGACCCGCTCGGTGACTCCACGTCCGTCCGCTCAGCCATCCCGCCCACCTCACTCTAGACATCGACCGCTCCGGCGCACGTCGGTAAAGGCCGGCACCACCGAATGGACCATAAGGCACACCCGATCACTCGGAGGCATCGCTTCCGCGGACTGCTGCGGGAGCAGCGGGTGCTTGCCCAAGCTGCGGGTAGACGAATCGGTGACGAACGACACAACCGATGAAGTGGGGTGAGGGCATTGGCGGTCAAGGCAGTGGGCTGGGCACGCTCGTTTCCGGTTTCGAAGGGAGTGCGGGCGGCACGGCAGTGGACCGCCTGGCACCTGGCGTCGCTCCCGTGGAACGACTCGGCTGCGGACACGGTGCATTCCGTGCTTCTGAGCGTCTCCGAGCTCGTCACGAACACCCACCTGCACGCGGCGTGCACCGCGCACCTCGTGCTGACGTGGGACGGCAGCTGCCTCCACGTGAGCGTCGCAGACTCCGATCCCGGGCTGCCCATCCCGCGCGCGGCCGACGCCGGCGCCGCGGGCGGCCGGGGGCTGGGAATCGTCGCCACCCTGGCCGACTCCTGGGACGTCCACTCGTTCCACGGCGGCAAGGCGATCACCGCGTGCTTCCGCCCCCGGGGCGGACCCCCTCCCCGCCCCGGCCGACCTCCCGACCGGGGCGGTGCCCGCCCGTCATGACGCGCGGACGGCGTCCTCGACGTTCGGGTGCAGGGAGAGAACCGTATCGGCGCCCGTCAGGGCGAAGAGGCGGCGGAGCTGATCTCCCGGAGCGGCGATGCGCAGGGTGGTGAGATGGTGCACCCGCAGCAGCAGGTTCAGGAACGACGAGTCTCCGAAGGTGACGGAACCGGCGTCCAGCACCACCAGCCGGTGCTGATCCGCGGCAGAGGCGAGCGCTTCCTCCAGCGGGCCCAGCGTGTCCTGGTCGAGCTCGCCGTGCGCGGCCACCACCCACCCGGCACCCGCCAGGTAGCTGTCCTTGATCACGCCTTCACCGTTCGTGTCCCTAGCTCCGGTCATGTCCCGCGCCTCCCCGGATCGTCACCTGTACGGCCTCCGCAAGGGAGTATGCCTGCTCATCGACCGGACGGGGCCGCCCCCAGGTCGCGGTACACGGGCGGAGGTGGCCGACGCCCCTGTCCGCCGGAGGCCGAACGCCCGATCTTCGGCGAGGGCGTGTAGGACCGCGGGAAGCGGGCAGGAGCGCCCGAGCAGCCGTCAGTCAATCGGGAGGGAACGGCCACCATGTCTCGCTCGGCCACCGCCGTAAGCCCCATTCGTGCAACAGACGTGCAGATTCGTGCAACGGACGTGCAGACCGCCCCCGCTGTGCCGGGCACGGTGCAAGCCCCGGCGCAGGACCTGGCACTGCCCGAGGTGAAGAACGCCGGGGAGATGGCGCCCGCCGACGCACGCAAGCTTTCGAAGCTCTTCTTCGGGCGCCTTCGCGCCCTGGAAGAGGGCACCCGCGAGTACCAGTACGCCCGCAACACGCTGATCGAGATGAACCTCTCGCTCGTCCAGTTCGCCGCGCGTCGTTTCCGCTCCCGAGCCGTCGGTGGCGGCCTCGACATGGACGACATCATCCAGGTGGGAACCATCGGCCTCATCAAGGCCATCGACCGCTACGATCCCGAGCGCGAGGTCGAGTTCTCCACCCTCGCCCTCCCGTACATCACCGGTGAGATCAAGCGCTACTTCCGCGACACCACCTGGGCCGTACACGTCCCGCGGCGCCTCCAGGAACTGCGCATCGAGCTCGCCAAGGCCCAAGAGGCCCTGACCGACGTCCTGGGCCGCGCACCGACGGTCAAGGAAGTCGCCCAGCACCTCGAACTGACGGAGGAGCAGGTCATCGACGGGCTGGTCGCCGCGAACGGCTACACGAGCGGTTCCCTGGACGCCGCCGACAGCGACGAGCCGTCGACGACGGGCCGGGCGACCCGGCTGCCGGCGGACCGGCTCGGTGAGGTCGACCCGGCAATGGAACTCTTCGAGGACTTCCACATCCTCGCGCCCCTGCTGGAAGAGCTGGACGAACGCGACCGGCTGATCCTGCACTTGCGCTTCGGCCAGGACAAGACCCAGGCCCAGATCGGCGCCGAGCTCGGCATCTCGCAGATGCAGGTCTCGCGTCTGCTGTCCCGGACCCTGACCCGGCTGCGTGCCGGAATGCTCTCGGAGTAGGCGGCTGCCATGCCATCGCCTCACCGACACGACGGGTCCGTCCCGCCCAAAGGCGCACCGGCGCTCTACGACGACGTCGTCTGGGCGGACGCGGTCGTGCGGTGCGCGAACACGGGGCCGGGGGCGACTCCGGCGCTGACCGCCGAGCCTTTGCGCGACCGTCCCGGCGCCCTCCTGAGCGGCAGCTGCGACCTCGACACCCGGCCGATACTCCGCGCGGCGCTCGGCGTCGTCACCCGGATCCCCGGCCGGGTCGTCCACCTCGATCTCTCCGCCGTGGCCTTCCTCGACACGGCGGCGGTCGCCGCCCTGGTGCAGGCCACGGCCACCGTTTCCGGGCAGGGGCGTCGCCTGCTGCTCCACCACCCGCCCTACTCGCTCCGCAAGGTAGTGGAGATGTTCCCGGACGAATGTGCCGCGCTGGAGGTCGCAGCATGATCAACCTTCCTGCGTCCACGACCTCCGGAGCCTTCGTCCACCCTGCCCTCTTCTACGAGGGTCAGGCGGAATACCTGGCAGGCGTCGGCGGGTTCGTACGTACCGCACTCGCGGCCGACGAGCCGGTGCTCGTGGCCGTGCCCGGTGCGCGACTGGACGCCCTGCGCGAAAGCCTCGACGTGGGCGCGGCCGAGGTCACGTGGACGGACATGACGCGATTGGGCCGCAATCCCGGCCGCATCCTGGCCGCCTTGCAGGATTTCGCGGACCGACACGCAGGCCGGTCCGCCCGGATCGTGGGCGAGCCGATCTGGCCCGGCCGCTCGCGGGCCGAGGTATTGGAAGCCACGCGCCACGAAGCCCTCATCAACACCGCTTTCGCGGGGCGGCGGGCCACCATCCTGTGCCCGTACGACGTCCAGGGCCTGCCGGCCGCGGTGGTGTCCGATGCCCGGCGCACCCACCCCACGCTGATCGAGAAGGGCGAGGACCTGCTCAGCCCGGACTACGCCGATGCCTCGGCGGTCTGCGCCGACTGCGATCACCCCCTGCCGGAACCCGACGGGGCCGTTCCCCGGCTCGAGTACGCCCACGGACAGCTGGGCGAGGTGCGCGCGTACGCCGAGGCCTGGGCCCGCGGCACGGCCCTGAGCGCGGCGCGGCGGGGCGATCTCGTCCTCGCGGTCAGCGAGGCCGCCGCCAACTCCCTCTCCCACGGGGACGGGAAGGGCACACTGCGACTGTGGAGCGCGTGGAACTCCGCCGGCTCCGGGGTCGTGGCCGAGATCCGCGACGGCGGCCATCTGGCCGATCCGCTGGCGGGGCGCCGCCGCCCCTCGCTGGCGTCACCCCATGGAGGTCGCGGCCTGTGGATGATCCATCAGCTGTGCGACATGGTGGAGATCCGCGCCTCGGCCGACGGCCTCACGCTAAGGCTGCACATGACAGCCCCGTGAGAGCGTCGGTCGCCTAGACTGCACGGACTTGCTCTGGTGTCCTCGTTCCCGGGTCATGGGCGGGCTCCAGGACACCGGGGCCGTGAAGTCGTCGGCCGCGCCGGCCGGGGCCACGACGGTTCCCGCGAGCAGTGATCAGTGTCAACGGAGTGATCAGTGTCAACGGTGGGGGGTAAGAGACCACAGTGGAAACCATCGGGCCGGAAGCACGCGATCCACTGCGCGCCGGGCCTTCCGTCACGGGGCAGCGCCGTCGACTGGCCCTGTCCGGCGTTCGCGGCCACGTGGCCAAGGGCCGCGACTTCACGCACCAGGCCTTGCTGGACTGGGGCTGGGACGGGACCGAGACCTCCGAGGACGTCCTGCTCCTCGTGTCCGAACTGCTGACCAACGCGTCGCTGCACGCGGGTGGCTGCATCGAGCTCGCGCTCACGGCCGGCGAAGTCCTGCGGATCGAGGTCTTCGACGGCACGACGACGCCGCCCCGCCGCCACCCGTCCCCACAGCGGGGCCTCCCGGGCGGGCACGGCCTGTACATCGTGGAGCGCATCTCCGATCGCTGGGGCACCCGCACCCATGAGAACGGCAAGGCCGTCTGGGCCGAGATCGAGGCGTCCCGGCTGGTTTCGGGCAGGTCCACGGGCCGCTGACCCGGGTGAGCCGACCTGGCCTACGACCACCGGGTCCTGGCCCCGGGCGGCGGTGCCGAGGCCGCCCTCCTCGGTTGGTCAGGAGCGGAGGCGGAGTCCGATCTCCTTCTCCTGGTCACCCGAGACGGTTCCGGTGTCCTCGATGGCGAAGTGCCCGGCAAGCGCGGCATGCACCCGCTCCACCGCGCGGGGGCCTCCCTGCAGGGTGACGCTGACCGTGTCCTTCAGCCGGACGGCGGTCTCCCGCCGCTCCGCCGGCTTTGCCGCGTCGAGGGTCGCACTCCACACGGTCGCGCCCCCACCACCTTCCGTCGGGCTGCCCTCAACGGCCTCCGCGGGGAACGAGTGCTCTAGCAGGTCGAGGACGGTGCGAGCGTCCTCCGGCGAGCAGTCGCCGACCGCCACCACCACTTCGGCCGCCGGGTTGTCGTTGTCCTGGCTGTCCATGGGCTGCCACCTCTCTCGTGTCATGCAGTTCGGTACGGAACCGGGCATGCAGGGGGGACTCGCCCGTGCGGTCAGATCCTGTCGCGCTTGCCGTGGAGGGAGTCCTTGATACCGCGGGCCCGCTCGTCGGACTCGCTCACCGCTGCCCGCGCCTTGCCCTTGGCGTGGGGTCCCCGATGGGATCAAACAGACGAAATCTAACCATTGTGTGCGTCGGGGTCGGCAGTTGCCGCGCCGCATGCGGAGAGCGCCGGCCGGGCGCCGAATTTTCCCGGCGTTCTTGTTTGAACCCCCGGTTCGAGGCCATACGCGTGAATGACGGCGGGTCGCCGTTCGAGCGGGCGGTGACCCTCCGAGATCGGCGGCCGCGCGCCCTGTCCCGTCCCCCCGGGCACTGCGTGCGGCCGCCCTCGTGCGCCACCAGCGTCACCAGCGCCGCTACCGCCCGCGGGCGGGCGGGCGGGCCACGAAGCAGAGACGGTCCTCCCCCAGCCGCCGGCGGGCCAGGCACACGCCTCAGCCGCGGCCGCGTCCTGGTCGACATCCGCGCAAGCATCACACCCGCCGCCAGGCAGCCATGGCCCAGGAGAACACGCCGAACAGCACCAGGCCGGTCGCGACGACGACCAGCAGCCACGGCCCGGCGGGGGTCTGCGCGAAGGAGCGGAGCGTGTCGTCCAAGCCCTTGGCCTTCCCCGGGTCGAAGGACACGGCGGCGTAGACGAGGATTCCACCGGCGGCCGTGAACACGGCGCCGCGTGCGAGGCCGCCGATGACCCCGAGCGCCTCCACGCCCTGGCGGACGCGCTCGGGCAGGTGGCCGATGTCCATCTCCTCGCGGAAGCCGAGCCGGGCCGCGCCCACGATGATCACGATGCCGCCGATGGCGATGGCGATGCCGGCCAGCGCCACAAGCCATTGACCCGCCGGGGCGTCCAGCACCTTGGCCGTCACGTCCCGCGACTGCTCGTCGCTTGAGCGGCCGCCGCCCGCGCCGACGGCGAAGGACAGTACCGAGAAGGCCAGCACCGCATAGAAGACAGCGCGTGCGGCGGACGCGACGCGCTTGGTGAGCTTCCGTCCGTCAGGTCCGGCTGCGCCGAAGACCGCCTCCGAGAGCCGCCACAGCGTCATCGCCAGCAAGCCGATGCCGATGACCCACACGAGCACCCGTCCGTAGGGGCGCCCGGCGAGCTCGCTGAGCGCCCCCGAACGGTCGGCCTCCTCCCCGGTGCCCCCGAACGCGATCTGCAGGGCCAGCAGGCCCACCAGTACGTACAGCACCCCGCGCGTGGCCAGGCCGCACCGGGCGGCCACGGCCACTACCGCGTGCGTGCCGTGGGTCCGGGTTCCGCTGGTGGATGCCTCCATGAGTCACCCTTCCTGAAGGTCTCCCCCGCGACGCCTGCCCGCTCTGGCCCGCGCCATGCGAAGCCGCGCCGGGCCCACAAGTCGTCGAGCAGCAGCTGAGCACGTTGCTTGTACACGGGGCGCGCTCCGATTGCCTCGGCGGCCACATACGCAAAGACGCCCGGCGGGGAGGTCCCTGCCGAGCGTTTTCGTGCGTCTGCTGCTGGTGTTGGTGGCTCAGTACCAGTGGTTGGCGGACCAGAAGTTCCAGGCCTCGACCGGGCTGCCGTAGCGCTCGTTCATGTAGTCCAGGCCCCACTTGATCTGGGTGGCCGGGTTGGTCTTCCAGTCCGCGCCCGCGGACGCCATCTTCGACGCCGGCAGGGCCTGGACCAGGCCGTACGCGCCGGAGGAAGCGTTGGTCGCGGTGTAGTCCCAGCCGCTCTCGTGCGAGATGATCTTGTCGAAGGCGGCGAACTGGGCCGGGTCCTTGATCATCTGCTGCGCGATCGCCTTGGCGCTCATCGGGGCGGCCTGCGCGGGAACCGCGGCAAGCATGGAACCGGCGACGCCCAGGGCGAGGACGGTACCCGCGAGGGTCTTCTTCGAGGCGGCGATGCGGCGGATGACGGCGTTGGACACGGATTGACCTTCCGAAGGCGACAAGGACGGTCGCGGGCATGCCGAAGACATGCGTGAGCCACTCACGCGAAGGAGAGGGGTTCGTCGGCGGCGGGTGAAACACCCTGCCGCCCTGCGACTCATCCAGTTCTACAGACGCCCCCACCCCCTGGCAACGAGCCCGCTTACTAGCGGCCCTCGCAGCCGGGGCGGAACGACCCCCTCGGGCGCAGGTCGTGGTTTCCGCAGGTGACGGGCGGCGCGAAGGGGTGCGCATGGGGCGGTAAAGGACTACTAGCCCGGTTCGTATGTGACCTGGGTCCTGTGGGGCGGCTCACCGCCGCAGGCCCCGAATCTCACTAACAGTGACCGCCACTCACCTTCGAGAAGCCCAGCCGGGTGTCCGGATTACCCCGAAATCGAATGGGATGTGGGGGGTGGGGGTTCCTTCCTTACGGCCGCCACGGTCGCCAACAGCTGTGGCGTGCGCCCCCTGCAGTTCGTGCCGTCAGGCTGTATGGGCAGCCGCCACCCCCTACGAGCCGAAAGCAGACCGCCGTGATTCGTCTTCCCGCAGACCCGGACCCGACCGTGCTCCACCCGTTTCCCGACCAGCCTCGTGTGGTCCTGCTGAAGCCGCTGGTGACGTCGCCGCTGATCGAGGCCGGAGATTACTCGTACTACGACGATCCGGAGGATCCGACCGCGTTCGAGACCCGCAACGTGCTCTACCACTACGGGCCGGAGAAACTGGTCATCGGGAAGTTCTGCGCGCTGGGCACCGGGGTGCGGTTCATCATGAATGGCGCCAACCACCGCATGGACGGACCCTCCACATTCCCCTTCCCCATCATGGGCGGCTCCTGGGCCGAGCACTTCGACCTGATCACCGGACTGCCAGGCCGGGGCGACACCGTCGTCGGCAACGATGTCTGGTTCGGCTACCACACCATGGTGATGCCCGGGGTTCGCATCGGGAACGGCGCGATCATCGCTTCGGGCGCCGTCGTGGTCGACGACGTCCCCGACTACGCGATCGTCGGAGGGAACCCGGCCAAGGTCATCCGCACCCGCTACCACGACGACGACATCGCCCGCCTGCTCGAGCTCGCCTGGTGGGACTGGCCCGTCCCCCACCTGACGCGGCACATCCGCGTCATCATGTCCGGCACCGTCGACGACCTCGAAAAGGTCGCACCACGAGGCTGAGCGATCAGCCCACTACCGGCAGGCCGGGCCCCTGGTTCAGCGGCTCAGAAGCGGTTGCTCCGGACCGGGCCCGCTGAACGGAGTGCGACGCGCGGACCCTGGAGCCAGAGCGGGGCAATGCCGGCGGCGAAGGCGCGGAAGGCCGCGTCGGAGTCCGCGTCCGCGGGAGCGGAGCCGTCGCCGGGGTCGGCCTCGGCCGCGTCGGCCGTGACGATGTCGCGGGCGATCGCCTCCTGCGGCCGGGAGTCCGCCTCGCTGCGACCGTCCACACCCAGCTGCTCGCCCCAGGGCTCGGAACCGACCTGCCGTTGTAGACCGCTGAAGTCGGCCGGAACCGTGCCGGGTTCGGTCCACCGGGTCGCGTGCTCGTACAGGACCTGACCGGGCGCGCGGTCACGGAGTCCGACCTGGACGTCCTCGTCGTGCGCGCTCAGGTCGTAGGCCACGAGCAGGGTGCCCGGACGGTCCGGGTCGTACGGCACCAGCTCCAGACCCAGGATCTCGGCCGCCGCCAGGGCGAGGATGGCGTCGGAGCGACCCGGGAGGGCGCTCACCGCGTCCGGGCGGTGACCGGCCGCCTCCAGGGCGGCCGACAGGCGGTCCAGGCCGCGCCGGCAAGCCTCGTAGCTGTCGCTCAGGTAGGCGTAACGGCCCGTCATGACCTCGAAGCCGTACGGGGAAAGCGTGCCGAGCAGTGTCCCCGTCAGCGCGAACTGCCAGCCGCGGAGGTCCGTGGCGTCCAGCCGAGCCACCCGGGCGGCGGCCTCGGCCCGGTCGAGCATCCGGCGCAGCCGGCCGTACGCCCAGGTCCAGGTGTCGTCGTCGGGTGCGGGCAGGCCCACTGCCCGGTCGCGGGCGGTGGCGAAGTCGCCGGAGAGCAGGGCGTTGTACGCCACCAGGTACTGGCCGGGCCACGGCTCCAGGAGGGCTTCGTGGCGCAGGAGTTCTCGCGTCGCCTCGGCGTGCCGGTCCTCCGCCTCCAGCGCGGCGACCAGCTCGGACAGGATCCGCCGGGCGGAGCCCGGGGCCAGGCGCAGCGCCTCGCGCATGGCCGGTACGGCGGCGAAGGCTATGCCGTGCTCGATGCACAGGTAGCCGAACTCGTAGAGCCGGCGCGGGTCGCCGGGCTTCCGGGCGGCCTTCTTGGCGGCCTTGGCGAGGTCGTCGAACCCGACGGCCTCGGCGAGCGGGCGGACTTCGGCCGCGAGGTCGCCGAGAGCGGCCGTGTCGGTCAGGGGGCGCAGGGCTCGGACAGCGCCGGGTATGTCGCCGGAGGCCACGTGGCGCCGGACGTCGTCAAATGCGTTGCTCATCGCCCCTGATCATGGACGATGGGCGGGACCGGACCAAATGGATTTCGCGGCGGGTTCGGCCAGGTATGGCGACGAGTTGCCGGCCGGGTGCGGCGCGATCTCCTCGGGTACGGCCTCGGGGTGCTCGCACAGTTGGTCAATGGCGGGCAGGATCGGCGATGAGGCGTAGGCCGGCACGGTTCAATCGCCCACCGTGTCCTCGGCCTCCCAGCGCAGCAGGTCGCCCGGCTGGCACTTGAGCACCTCGCAGAGCGCGGCGAGGGTCGAGAAGCGCACCGCCTTGGCGCGGCCGTTCTTGAGTACCGCCAGGTTGGCGGGAGTGATCCCCACGCGGTCCGCGAGCTCCCCCACGGACATCTTCCGCTTGGCCAGCATCACGTCGATGTCGACGGCGATCGGCATCAGATCACCTCGTCCAACTCGGCCTGCATCTGCGCGGCTTCGACGTCGCGCGCGACGGCCTGAGCGAGCAGCATCCGCAGCACGAGCACGATGAGGGCGACCCCGAGGATGGCCACGCCGACCCCGCCCATGATGACGGTGACACCCGGGTCTTCCCGCTGGCCCGGCGCATTGATGGCCGTGACCGCGAACCACACGAGGGCGGCCGCCACGATCGCGCCGATCACGCCGTCCACGTACCGGAAGGCGGCGTGGGAGAACACGGTGCCGCGTCGCACCATCGTCACCAGCCGCCACACGCAGACCAGGGCGACCTGCGCCGACACCATGCCCAGGATCGTGATCAGGCGCAGCGGGGTCAGCGGGAGCGACCCGTCCTCCGGGTCCGTGGCCAACGCCCACACCATCAATGCCTGTACGAACACCGTGCCGACGAGCACCACCACGAGCACGGCACGCAGCGCTCCCACTGTCAGCTTTCCCATATCCCCAACCTTCCATCGAATTACAATGAGAATCTATCGATTTTCGATAGGCGAGGCAAGGGCTGGGACAGAGGATGAGGGGGCCGACAGCATGTCCGTACGACTCGTGACGATCTTGAAACGCCGTTCGCCTCCCCCCGCAGCCCTGCTCACCGCCGGTCGCGAGGCCTATGCCCAGGCCGTCACGATCCTCGACGGAGCCGAGGTGTCGCGGGTGGAGTTCGCCTCGTGGCTGCATTTCGGCGCGAAGGTGCTGGGCCACGACGCCTACGCCGACCTGGTCGCCGAAGCCGAACCTGAGCGGGGACGCCAACGTCGAGGTCCACGAGGCCCCGGACGGCCGCCTCCTGCTGAAGCTGTGGTCGCAGTGGACCCGGGAACGCCGGCTCGATCCGGCCACCGGCCAACGACTCCCCGCGCCGGCGGAAGGCGAGTTCACCGAGCGGCCGCACGACGCCGCCGTCGAGTGCTCCGTCGAGGGGCCCGTCCTCTTCGACCCGGACGACGACCACGGCTTCCACCAGCCCGGCACCCGGGAAGAGCCCACTCCCCCTCCCCGGGAGCCGGCCGTGACGGCGGGGCTGCCGACGTGGTTCGCCGCCGGGGTCGCCACGTTCACGCCGGCCTGGGCCGACGGGAAGGCGCACGGGCTGGAGCCCGACGAGAACGGCCTGCTGCACCTGGGCACCTTCGACCTGGCGTACGCCGACACCGGCCGGGTGCTCGTCCACCCCGAGACGGGCGCGGTGTCGATGCTCTGCGACGGCGAGGGGCCGTTCCCCTTCGCCCGGGACACCGAGACCTTCGTGCGGCTGCTGGAGACGTGTACCGGTTCATGGGCGCCTGCTGGAACTCATACCCGGGCGAGAACGGCAAACGGGACTTCCTGCGCGAGGTTGCCGCCCTCGAACCGCTCGCGGTCGACGAGGGATCGCCCGCGGAAGACGTCTGGGGACACCCGTTCGCGGCCATCGTCGAACTCAGCCCGTGTGGCTTCTGACACCGGACACCCCTGCAAGGGGTACTCGGTGTTCGACCGCGGGCTGCCCCATCAGTCGGCGGCCCGGCGCTTGCCCCGTTGGCGGCGCGGGTACGGGAAGAGTCTCGGCGAGCGCTTGGCGGCCACGTCCTCGACCCAGCCGAAGGTCAGCACCAGCAGGCCGACCAGCGGGATGGCCACCAGCAGCGTGAACCACTGGCTGGCCAGCAACCACTGGAAGTTGGCGTAGACGAAGGGGACGCTCCAGAGGGGGTCGATCAGCGGGATCGCGGCCACCAGCGCGACCTGGTGCCAGAGATAGACGCTGACGGCGCGCGAGTTGAGCAGGCTGACGAGGCCGTTCCAGCGTTCCAGGGGCCTCGGCCACTGTTCCCAGGACGGGCTGACGTGGAGCAGCATGGCGACGAAGCCGAGGGACCACAGGGCCTGGGCGATCGGCCAGGCCTCGATGTCGGTCGGTTGGGACGGATCGACCGGCCGGGTCTGCAGGTACCAGAGGCCGGCCACCATGATCAGCGGCGCGATGGACGGCACCACGTACTGAGGGATCTTCTTGAGCAGTCCCTCCTGGTGAGCCATGCCGAGGATCCAGCAGGAGCCGAACATGGTGAAGTCGTTGGCGGTCTCCCAGACCCGGCCGTAGATGAACTCCTGGTCGACGAAGAACGTGTTCATGACGATCAACACCGCCAGCGGCGTGAACAGCGTCACCACCGGGAACTTGCGCAGTGCCCAGAGCATCAGCGGCGAGAGCAGCACGTACCAGAGGTAGGCCCGGAGGTACCAGAGCGGGACGATGATCTGCTCGGCCCAGGTCTGTTCCACGTGGTGGTGGAGACCGGCCAGCTCCTCCCCGAACGGCGGGGTGCTCAGTGGCAGGATCCAGAACGCCAGCTTGCCCCACCACCAGTTGGGGTGGCCCTCGGAGTCGGGGCCCCAGCCGTCGACTATCTGGAGTGTGATCACGATCGCGCCGAACAGCCACATCGGCGGCAGGAGGCGGCGCAGTCGGCCGCGGATCACGCCGAGGGCGGGACGGCTGAGCGAGCGGGTCATCAGGGAGCCGGCCAGCGCGAACATCACGCCCATGGACGGGAAGACGAGGGGCAGCCAGAACCAGCCGAAGTTGTGGTAGAGCACCACACGGCCCAGCGCCAGCGCGCGCAGCAGGTCGAGATAGCGGTCCCGGCCGCCCTTGCGCTGGACCGGTGCCTCCGGCTCCGGCTCCTGCCGAAGAACGGCGGGGACTCTCAACTGGACGGTGTCGTAGGCGCGCCCGGACTCGACGGATGCGGTCATGGTCAGGCCTCCACGGGTGCGGTGGCGACCTCGCCGGTGCGCCGCAGCTTCTGCCAGCGCAGTCGGCCACCGGTCATCGCCGTGATCGCGGACTGCAACAGGACGATGTACATCAGCTGCCGGTAGACCAGCTGCTGGATCGGCAGGCTGATCAGGTGCCAAGGCTTCTCGCGGTCGAGCCGGAAGGCGTACCAGGACAGCGCGGCCTGGAGCAGGATGAAGCCGCCCCAACTGGTGAGGGTGATCGGGGCGTCCCCGAACAGCACGCCGTACACCAGGAACATGTCGACCAGCGGCGCCAGCAGCGGGGCGACCACGCCGAACAGCACGATGAGCGGCAGCCCGAGCCGGCCGAAGCGCCCGGCCGGGCCGCGGGAGGTCACCGCGCCGCGGTGCTTCCACATCGCCTGCATGCTGCCGTAGCTCCAGCGGTAGCGCTGGGACCAGAGCTGCTGGAGGCTGGCGGGAGCCTCGGTCCAGGCGCGGGCCTCCTCGGCGTAGACGATCCGCCAGCCTTCGCAGAGCACCGCGATGGTGATGTCGGTGTCCTCGGCGAGGGTGTCGTCGCTCATTCCGCCGACCTGTCGCAGGGCCTCCTTGCGGAAGGCGCCGACCGCGCCGGGGATGGTCGGGATGACGCCCAGCACGTCGTACATCCGGCGGTCCAGGTTGTGGCCGAGGACGTACTCGATGTGCTGCCAGGCGCCGATCAGGCTGTCGCGGTTGCCGACCTTGGCGTTGCCCGCGACCGCGCCGATCCCCGGGTCGCCGAAGGGCTGGACCAGCTCGCGCACGGTGGACGGCTCGAAGACGGTGTCGCCGTCCATCATCACGACGATGTCGTGCGAGGCGGCCGCGATACCGGTGTTGAGCGCGGAGGACTTGCCGCCGTTGACCTGGCGGATCAGCCGGACGAACGGCAGGTCCATCTCCTCGACTATGTCCGCGGTGCCGTCCGTCGAGCCGTCGTCGATGACGATCACCTCGATCGGATAGTCACTGGCGGCCAGGGAGTTCAGGGTGTTGGCTATGCACTCGAGCTCGTTGTAGGCCGGGACCAGTACGGTGACCGGCTCGGTGACGGGCGCCCCCCAGGCGTCCCGCCGCTTGGCGCGGCGGGCGTGGATCGGTGCGAGGACGATCATCAGCGCGAACCGGCCGAAGTTGAGGAAGCCGACGAGGGCCAGCAGCGCGACCAGCACAGGCAGGGTGAGCACGGCGAACTGGGTGGCCCAGATGAATCCCTTGCCCGCCCACAGCTGGAAACCGTGCACCGGCACGGTGGCGCTGGAGGCGCCGAGCGCCTCGGAGATGGTGGTGAAGCGGTAGCCCTGCGCCTGCAGCTTGTCGATGATCTGCTCGAGCGCGGCGATGGTCTGGGTACGGTCGCCACCCGCGTCGTGCAGCAGGATCATCTCGCCCGCACCGGGCTTGGACGGCATCGCCGCCTTGACGATCTCCTCGACGCCGGGCCGCTTCCAGTCGTCGGTGTCCTTGTCGATGAACGCGGTGAGGTAGCCGCGCGCACCCACGTACTTGATCACCGGGTAGTTCCAGTCGTCCAGCGCGGTGGCGTCGGAGGAGTACGGCGGGCGGAACAGCGCGCTGTGCACGCCCGCGACGCCGGCCAGCGCCAGCTGCGTCTGCGCCAGCTCCCAGCTGATCCGGGCGTGGGACTGGTACACCAGGTCGGGGTGGGTGAAGGTGTGCACGCCGAGTTCGTGGCCGCCCGCGACGATCTGCCGGATCAGGTCCGGGTGGCGCGTGGTCATCGCGCCGGTCACGAAGAAGTCGGCGCGGATCTTGCGGGCCTCGAGCAGCTCCAGGATCTTGGGGGTCCACTCCGGCGAGGGACCGTCGTCGAAGCTCAGCACCACGGTGCGGTCGGGGATGCGGTAGCTCACGGGGTGCTCGTTCTTGCTGCCGCGCGCGTCGATGATCGGACCGCCCTTGAGCAGGTTCTGCGGCACGGTGTCCTTGTCGACCGAGATCGCGATCCGGTCGTCGTGGAACGCCTCGTTGGTGGCGAGGCCGCGCAGGACGAGCAGCGCGAGCAGGCAGGCCAGCAGGGACAGCGGCATGAAGAAGCGCAGCGGCGGGGCGGCCAGTCGGCGCGGCCTGCGCAGGGACTGCCGGCGGCGCTGGTGGCGGGACAATGACGCTCCTGGAGGGGGTGGTGCGGACGATCAGGGGCGCTTGGTCGGTTGACCCGAAGGCTTTGCCCCGCGCGGCGCGGTGGTGGTGGGTTTCGATGTGCCGGCCGAGGTCTTCGTCTGGGGTGACGCGGACCGCGTGGCCGTCCGAGGCGAGGACGACGAGGACGACGGGGGTGACGAGCGTGCCGGGGTGGGCGACAGCGACGGCGCGGGTGAGGGCGACGGGGCTGGCGGCTGCGAGGGTTGCGCGGGTTGCGCGGGTATGCGCATCGCCGGGGCGTCCGCCTGCACACCGATCAGGCTGCTGCCCATGGCGACCGCCAGGACCGCACCGACCACGGAGACCGGCCAGCCGAAGCCCCGCAGCAGACGGCCGCGGAGACCCGATTGGTCGACGAACACCGGTGCCGGAGCGGGCTCCTCAAAGCTCGACTCGGACGTCTCAGGTTGTGCCTGGTGCGCCGATCCGCGTTCCATGGAAGTGATGACTGTGCGCACCTTGCGAGGCCTTTCATTGCAGGGTACGTAGACCGCGGGATCGCAGGGCGAACGCTAGTGCACTGGCCTGAATCCAATTCGACGCGATGTCTGGATTTAGCTCCATCTGCTCAAGTGTCGTAATCGGATCGAAATGCCTACCGGCGCGTACTGGCGCCCCTGGCGGCCAGCCCACCATCTGCGGTGACCACCTGCGTGACACCATCCGAGCCGTCGTTAAGATGACCCCCTCATCTGACCGGTCATAGTCATTTGATCCTGCAAGGGGCGTGTCCAGGTACCGCCTCTACGCCCCAAGGAGCCCGTGTGAGCCAGCCCCGTCGCACCTCTCGTCGCCGTGCGTGGACCGCGCTCACGCTGCCGGCCCTCCTGTGCGTACTGGCCGCGTGTTCCGGCGGCGGCCCCGCAGCCGGCGGGGGTGCCGCTGACGGCCGACCCAGCGCCTCGCCGACCCCGTCCGGACCCCCGGGGACCCTGTTCGACGACTTCCAGTACAGCGGCCCCGACGACCCCTCGCTCACCGCCCACGGCTGGCAGGTGCGGACCGATGGTGGTGGTCCGGGGATCAAGGACACCTGGTCCACCGGTGGTGCCGCCTTCCCCTCCGACCCGACCGCCCAGGGAGGCAGGGTCCTGCAGCTGCAGTCCTCCACCGACGGCACCAAGCAGGGCACCAAGCAGGTCGAGGTGCAGAGCACCGGCAAGAACCTCTTCACGGGGACCTTCGCCGCTCGGGTCCACTTCAGCGACAAGCCCACGAGCGGCCGCAATGGCGATCACGTCGTCCAGACCTTCTTTCCGATCTCCCCCGCGGACTCCTCGGCCAACTACAGCGAACTCGACTTCGAGTACCTGCCGAACGGCGGCTGGGGTTCGGTGGGGCCGCGACTCGACAACGTCAGCTGGTTCAAGGCCGATCCGCCGGACCGGGTCAACCAGACGCTCAAGCAGCGCCTTGAGGGCTGGCACATCCTGATGATCACCGCCATGAACGGCAAGGTCACCTACTCCCTGGACGGCAAGGAGCTGTTCACCAGCTCCGGCAAGTACGTCCCCCGCGAGAAGATGGACGTCCACTTCAGCAACTGGTTCATCGACCTTCCCTTCACCGGTGGTCAGCGCACATGGGACATGAAGGTCAACTGGTTCTACTACAAGGCCGATGAGGCCGTTTCCCAGGCGGATGTCCAGAAGACGGTGGACGGCTTCTACAGCGCCGGCACCCACCACATCAACACCGTGCCGAAGTCCTGACCCCGGTCCTACCGCGGCGGCAGGCGGCCACGAATCGCTCCTGCGACCGCAGCGCTACCGGTTTCACGACCTCATCCGGCTGCCCGCCCGGGAGTTGGCCGCTTCCGAAGATTCGGACGCCCAGCGGGACGACGTACTGGGCAGGGCCTTGGGTGGCCGGCTCGCCCTGGCCGAGGGCGCTCATCGCCGAGAGTACGGGGGCGACTTCGCGGTCATCCACGGGCCGGCGGAGCGCTGGCACCTGCCCCCCGATGTCGTGGACTCGGTTCTGGCCGAGCCGGCCGGGTGGCTGGAAGCCGAGCGGCTGTCGCTCGGCTCCGCCGTCTCGCGGGCAGCGGCACTGAGGAAACCCGCCCTCGCCCGGGATCTGGCCATGACCTCAGCCACCCTCTTCGAGCCCCGGGGCCATCTGGACGACTGGCAGCGCACGCACGCATGCGTGTTGGAGGCTTGCCGACAGGGCGAGGACGTCCTGGGCCGGGCGGCGATGACGTACAGCCTGGGCAGCCTGGAGCTCTTCCGGCAGCGTTACGAAGCCGCCGCGCGGCTGCTGGAGGAGGCACTGGAGATGTTCGCCGAGGTGGGCAGCAAGCACGGTCACGCGCTGGCCCTGCGCAATCTGGCGCTCGTCGACAGGCTGGCCGGGCGGTTCGACCTGGCGCTTCAACGCTACCGCTGGTGGGTGGACTACACGTGCCTCCCGCTGGGTGACGGCAGCGCTCAGCTCTTCGTCAAGTACCACTGGTAGACCTGAGGCGCCTGACGGGGCAGGACCCTTGTCAGGCGCCTCTCCACGTTCGTCAGTCTGCTTTTGTCTGGGTGCGCCGGGCATAGGCGCGGGCCGCACGGGCCCGGTCGCCGCAGCGGATGGAGCACCAGTGTCGGCGTCCGTGGCGCAGCAGGTAGCGGTTGCAGGGGGTGGAACCGCAGCCGGTGAGGCGTTCGGCGTCGGGGCCGGTGAGGAGGTCGGCCGCATTGGCCGCGAGGGTCGCGAGAGCGCGGGCGAGGATCTCGTTGGTGGGACACGGCGCCGCGCGGTAGGGGCCGTTCTTCTCGTCCCAGTAGAGCAGCCCTGCCGTGGGAGCCATGCTCAGCGCCTCGTTGACGGCGGATAGGGCCACGGGCAGGGCGGGCAGTCCGCCGACGCGAGCGGCGAACAACGACCTGAGGTGTTCGCGCAGGGAGCGCAGCTGCGTCGCGCACATCTCCTGCACCCCGGCATCGGCCGGCGCGAGTCCGTGGTCGGTGAGCCACCGATTCGCGTTCTCGGGGGTGCCGAGGAAATCGATGAACTGCCCTCCGGGCAGCGCGATGGCGCTGTTGACGAAGTCGAGGGCGAGGTAGTCCTCCGCCCCCGGGGCAGGCAGTCGCACGGATTCGAAGCTCGGGGTCTCACTCATGATTCTCATGTTACGCCTTGCATCCATCCGTGAGTCGCCTATGATCATCACGGATGGACCGCAACCCAAACGTGAGGTTCCGATGGTTGATACCAGCACGCCCGTTGAGCAGATTCCCGTCCGCGTCTTCGGTGGCCCGACCGCACTCTTCGAGTACGGCGGCCTGCGATTCCTGACCGACCCCACCTTCGACGCGCCCCGCGAGTACCCCGTGCCGGGCGGCCGGTTGACCAAGACGGCGCCCGCTTCCGCCACGCCTGCCGACCTCGGCCGCATAGACGTGGTCCTGCTCTCCCACGACGAACACCCCGACAACCTCGACGAGTCCGGCCGGGCACTGCTCGCCGACGTTCCCCTGACCTTGACCACGCCCGGGGGCGGACAGCGGCTGGGGGCGGGGGCCAAGGGGCTGGCCGACTGGGAGTCGATCGACCTCGAGCGAGCCGGTGGCGGCACCATCACGGTCACGGGTGTGCCCGCCCTCCACGGGCCCGGCACGCGCGAGGAGGTCGAACCGTTCACCGGCCAGGTCGTCGGGTTCGTCCTGACCGGGCAGGACCTGCCCACGGTCTACGTCAGCGGCGACAACGCCTCCCTCGGCCTGGTGAAGGAGATCGCCGATCGGTTCGGACCGGTGGACACCGCCATCCTGTTCGCCGGAGCCCCTCGCTTCACCGACCTCTTCGACGGCGCACTGATCGTCCTCGACAGCGCGCAGGCCGCCGACGCCGCCACCATTCTCGGAGCTCGCCGGGTGGTTCCCGTCCACTACGACAGCTGGGGGCACTTCACTGAGGGACGTGACGAACTGGTCGCCGCCTTCACCGACGCCGGGCTGCTTGACCGCTTGGACCTGGGCGACCGGGGCTGACCTCGCCCGGCCGGGCGGACGGACCCCGACCGGGAACTGACGGAGGCCTTCACGCACGCGGCGTGAAGGCCTTTCGTCCGCAGCGGTTCCTCGCCACCTCTCAGGGACGCACCCGACCGACGCGACGGGTCAGCACCACGGCGACCACCGTCAGCCACAGCAGCGAGAGGAACCGGCCGATGGGCACGAGGAAGGCGAGGCTGCCGTCCTCGGGGATCAGCATGACGACCGACCCCAGGCAGATCACGCCCAGCGCGACGCCCACGTAACCGAGCCACTTGTGCAGCAGCCCGGCGCGTAGGAGCGCGATGCCGCCGACCGCGACGATCGGAGCGAGGCTGGTCACCACCAAGGGCCCGCCGAGAATGAAGGCGATCTGGTGCACCACGCGCAGGACCGGCATCTCGGCCAGCGTCTCCGGCCTCTGCGCGACCCACTGCAGCACCCCGCACAGGAAGAGCCCGAGCGCGGAGAAGAGCCCGCCGGCGAAGACGACGAACGCCGCCTGCGTCCGGCCGGTCCGGTGGATCACCGAGGCGAGCCAGGAGCAGAACCATGTGAAGACGAGCGCGGCGACGCTCAGCGCCGCACCCGACAGGCGCGCCACATCACCGTTGTCCCGGCGCCACTCGAGGATCAGGTCGGCCGGGTCGTCCGGTGCGGGATAAGTCGCGGTGGCGAAGACACTGTTGAACATCACGCCCAGGATGAAGAGGAGAAAGAACACGGCGATGCTCACCGTGCCGCCGGGCTCCCGGGCCGGTGCCGTCGCCACGCGCTCGGCGGCACGGTTGGTGGACGGGGACTGGACAGACATCTGGAACGACCTCCATGGGATGGATCGGGCGAAGGGAACAGGAAGGGCGGGGGCGGGGACTCGGCCACTCCTGGGGGACGGCGCGCAGCGAAATGAGCCTGGCCGCGCGGCGGACCGGGGAGCTCGGTCGTCAGACGCGGCCACGCCCCAGGGGCAGGGGCGGTGAGCCCGTGAGCGGGGTGGAGTCGAGGTACCTGACCTCGTAGACGCGTTCGCTGAACTTCCAGCCGTCGGACGTGCGCTGGTAGCGGTCGTGATAGAGGGCGTGGTTCAGGTGCGAGCTGCCGTTGTGCATCCGGCCGAACTCATGGATGTACACGCGTCCGACCGCCGTGTTGCCGTCGAGCCGGATGACGCCGGGGTGGGCGTTCTGCACGAAGAACTCCCACAGGCCTTGCCCCCACTCGATTCCCGCGCGGATCTCCTCGCGGCCGATGAACTCCTTGTCGATGTGTGGCCATCGCATGATGCCGTCGGGCGTGAACAGCGAGGCGACACGGTCGAAGTCGCGCATCATCACCGCGTCGGTGACCTCGGCGCGAAGCTCCTCGATCTCGAAGCGATCGACGAGGTTCTGCATATCGCTCATCGGTTTCCCCTGCCTTATCGATGCGTCGGTGAGGCGTCTGCCGCCTGGCCGTTGGGAGACGTGTCCAGCATCGATGCAGGTCAGCGGCCGAACAATGTAGAGTCCGTGGAGCTATCCATAAGGTGGGGGTTATGTATGGAGCTGCGTGACATCGAGATCTTCCTGACGCTGGCGGAAGAGCTGCACTTCGGCCGCACCGCCGAACGGCTTCACGTGTCCCAGGCCCGTGTCAGCCAGGCCATCCGCATACAAGAACGCCGTCTCGGCGTGGCCTTGTTCGATCGCACCAGCCGACGCGTGGCCCTGACCCCCGTCGGTCGGCGCCTGCGTGAAGACCTCCAGCAGGCCCTCGACCTCCTCCACGCGGGACTCGCCCGCGCCCAAGCAGCCGGCCCCGGCACGGGCCGGACCCTGCGGCTGGGCGTCTTCGGCCACGCCGGACACGAACTACGGCCGCTCGTCGACGCGTTCCGCACCCGCTACCCGGGCAGCGACATCCAGTTCGGCGAAATCAACGGCTCCGACGCGTTCACCGCCCTGCGCGCCGGAGAGCACGACGTGAACGTGCTGTGGCTGCCCGTCGCCGAACCGGACCTCACCGTCGGCCCCACCGTGCTCACCGGGGGCCGCGTGCTGGCCGTGGCCGCAGACCATCCCCTCGCCCAACGCGGCACCGCGTCCCTGGAAGACCTCGCCGACAACCACGTCGTCGACCTCGGCCCCGAAGCCCCCGAGTACTGGGTCGCCTCCATGGTCCCCACCCGTACCCCGCTCGGCCGCCGCATCCCCCGCGGGCCCGCCGCGCGGACGTTCCACGACATCCTCTCTCTGGTCGCTGCCGGACGCTGCGTCCACCCGCTCGGCGAACTCGCCGCGCGCTACAACAAGCCCCCCGGCATCGTCTTCCTGCCCCTCCATGACGCCCCCACCCTCGAATGGGCGCTCACCTGGCGTACCACCGCCGACAGCCCGACCATCCGCGCACTGGCCCAAACCGCCGCCGACCTCGGCCCCGTCGCGATGTGACAGCGGTTCAGGCGGGCGGGGCGGGCGGCCAGTTCGGGGCGGGGTCCTCGGAGAGCAGCGGTCGCAGGGCGCCGACCGCCGCGCCGATGCAGGTGTCCCGCAGCTCGGTGCGGGTGCAGGTTTCGCGCGTGAGCCAGTCCACGCACAGCACTTGGACGAACACGAGCCAGGCCTTCAGTGCCGCGGAGACGGCGGCGTGCGTGCGTTCGTCGGCGAGCGGGAGCACACCGAGCAGGCGTGAGCGCAGGGCGTCGAGTTCGTCCGTCATGATCGTCTGGATGACAGGGTCGCCCGCCAGCACCCGGTTCGCCGCCAGGACGGCGTGGCGGTTGGTGATGAAGTAGTCGAGGTGGGCGTCCAGGCCTTGGGCGAGCTGCTCGACGAGCGTGGCACCGGGGTCGAACGTGGTCGCCTCCAACAGCCGGTCGGCCGCCTGCTGGTAGACCGCGGCGAAGAGGGCGTGCTTGCTCGGGAAGTGCTGGTAGAGCAGGGCGCGGGACACACCGGCCTGCCGGGCGACGTCCTCCATCAGCACGTCGTCGTAAGGGGCGGCGGAGAAGAGGCGGGCGCCGACGGCGAGCAGCTGGGTTCGGCGGTCGGCAGGGGACAGGCGTCGGCGGGGCGGCATGCACCCAGATTACTTGACACGCGTCTACCAAGGGGGGCTACCCTGAAGTTAAGTAGACACGCGTCAACTAAGTGGGGTGGAGTCATGGCCAAGGCACTCCGGGTGTTCGCATGGGTGATGGGAATCGCCTGCACGGCGATCGGGCTGTTCCACGTGATCGGCGGCAATGCCGCGATTCCGGGCGAGGCCGACGCCGGCCCCACTCTGGACAGCCTGGGTCGGTTCTTCGGCGCGATCTTCGCCGGGTACGGGCTGGCCTGGCTGTGGGCGGCCCGGCAGGACCCCGTCCCGGCGAGGGTGGTGCGATGGCTGGCGGCGGTGTTCCTGCTGGGCGGCCTGGGGCGGCTGCTGTCCCTGGCGGTGCACGGGTGGCCGCACTGGTTCCAGGTGGCACTGACCGTGATCGAGCTGGCCTTCCCGCCGGTCTGGTTCTGGCTGGCGAACGCCGACGAGCGGGCGTCCCGGGAGCGGCGGAGCGCGGGTGCGCCGGCCGCCGGGCCGTCTCTTCCGGATCTTGCCTGACCCGCGCCGCCCGGCACCGTACGCGCCGCGTCGTGGAGACAACGGGGCTCACCTCTGCGCCGCCCATCGGGGCGGGGAACCGGGCAGGGAGCCCCGGCCTCCGCTGCCCGGCCTGGGCGGCCCTCGTGGGCCGGGGCCGCCCTGACCGGGGGTCAGCCGGCCACGGTGGCGGTGTACCCGGCCGTGGCGATCGCCTCGATGATCTGCTCGGCCGGAACGGGCCGGTCGAGTTCGACGACGGTCCGTTCGGTGCGCAGGTCGGTGGTGCTGGCGGTCACGCCGGCAAGTTCTTCGATCTCGTCGTCGATGAGGAGGCCGCAGCTGTTGCAGTGCATGCCGCTGACGGCGAACTCAAGGCGGAGGGTCATCGGGCGGTCTCCTGAGGTGCGGTGGGATTCGGGCCGGTGGTGAGGTTGGCGGGCGGCTGGAAGCGGATTTCGCCGCCGTACATGCCCATGCCGCAGGTGAAGGCGAGTACTCCGGGCTTGGGGGTGCCGAGGTCGATGACGGTCTCGCCGGTGACGGGCAGGATTTCCTGGACGCCGCGGTCGGGGACGACGAAGGAGCGGACACAGCCGTTCGTGCCGCGGGTGGCGACGACCAGCTTGGTCGGGACTCCGGCGACGGCGGTGATGTCGGTGGGCGCGTAGGAGTTCGTACGGGCCTGAACGGCGATGGTCTGCGTGCCGTTGACGGTGGTAACCGTAGTCTCCGCAGGAACGGTTGCGGCTGCAGCGGCGGGCGGAGGGGCGGGCCACCAGCCGCCGAGGCGCAGCCCGGACGCGAGTGTCCATACCGCGACGGCCAGCACGATCACGGCAGTCACCACGGTGAGCCGGCCCGCCCAGATGCGGGCGGCGGAGCGGAGGAAGAACCCGAGTACGGCGAAGAGCGGCCCGGTCCCGAGGACGAAGCCGGCCATGACCGCCGCGCCGGCCAGGGGTGAGCCGGTGGTGATGGCGATCAGTTCGACGCTGAGGGTGACTCCGCAGGGGATGAGGACGGTGAGGAAGCCGAGGACGGCCGGCGTGGTGACGGCCGTCGATTTCGCGGACCTGCGCACCCGCCGTCCCCAGGAGGTGGGCGGCCGCGGCACGAAGCGGCGTACGGCTCGAACGCCGAGCATGTCGAGGGCGAACAGCACCATCAACACAGCGCCGGCCACCAGGAGAACAGCTCGGGCGTGTGGGCCCGGCTGGACGGCGGCCCCGGCAAGTCCCAGGGCGGCGCCGAGCAAGGCATGGGAGGCGAGCTTGCCGCCGAGGAACGCGCCGACCGGAGCGAACAGACCGCTGCGCTCCCAGGCTTCGGGCGTCCAGGCGGTGGCACGGCGGCCGACGGCCCCGGCGAGGAGGCCGCCCTGGACGGCAGCACATGAGGCGCCGCCCGCGAAGAGGCCGGTGGTCAGGCCGGTGACGAACAACGTGGTGGACATGGAGGAGGAACTCTCCCAAGGGACGGGTACCGGATCAGGACACGGCGAGGCACCCGTCGGTCGCTGCGCGACCGATCCGGGTGCGGGAGCGTGTCAGGTCCGGCTGACGCAGAGGAAAGCAACCGGGTCAGGTGCCCTCGGCCAGGCACAACCGTCCTCGGTGCTCCGTGCCGACTCCGGGTCGACCACGGCCGGCTGCGCGAGGGGCACCGAGCCCGGTGGTGCGGCGAGAGCGACGGGAAGGGGCGGGTGCGCGCTCGCGAGCGGGCAGTCCATGCTCATCGCCGGGCAACCGTCGTGGCCGGCGGTGGCGAGGGCCGGATGCTGTCCGGCATCCGGCGCCGTGTCCTGTGCCGCCATCGCTGTCATGCCCGGCATGAGGTCGGGCACGCTCATCGCGGCGGTGTGCCCGGGGCTCCACATCAAGTAGGCGCAGGCCAGCAGTACACCGGCCAGGAAGGCGGCGACGGCCGGTCGGGAGCGCCGGGCAGGGCGGACGAGCATGCCCTCGACTCTACCCAGCCACTCCCGGGTGCCCAGCCACCGCCCTGCCGGTGTGGGGTCAGGCGGCGCGACGGTCGACGCCCGACATGAACCGGCCACGGCCTTGCACGCCTCGTCCCCGGCACGGACCCCTTCGCGCCGGCCTGCGCGCACAGGCCGAGGCATCAGCGGCGTCAGCGAAACTCCGGTAGTGGCGGCCGCCCCGCCGAAGCCGACGCACGGCCCCGGTGGGGCGTCGGCAAGGGCCTCAGGACGTGGGCGCGTCCAGCTGCGGCTCCAGGCGCACTTCGGTCACGCTCACGCCCTCCGGAGCGCCGAACGCCTCGACCATCACGCCCAGATGGCCACCGGTGACCTCCAGAGCCAACCGGTCGGCTCCCACGCGCAGGTCGAGCCTTGCCACGGGCTCGCCCGAGAAGTCCGGCATGCGATGGATCCGCGCCGCCGGGTAGCCCAGGCTCGTCAGCTTCTGCCGCATCTGCTCGTACGTGGCCGTGTCCGCGCCAGAGAACGCCCTGCTGATGCGCCCTGCGTGCCTCTCGGCGGCGCACTGCTCCTCAGCGAGCAGCGGCACCGCATCGACCAGGATGGGCAAGGTGGAGTCGGGGGCCGGCTCCACTGCCGCGGTGTCGGCCGTGGAAGCCGGCGCCACATCACCGGCGCCGCCTGAGACGTCCGGAGCGCAGCTCTGCGAGATGAGGTTCGCCAACCCAAGGAACCACATCTCCGCATCGTCGTCGCTCGTCGCGGCGACGCTGACCATGGAGGTTTGAGCAGCGCCGGCGTTCTGCACGCCGAAGCCGGCCAGGACGACGACACCACCGAGCGTGGCCGCCAGCAGGGACTTCGGGAGGGATATCGATCGCATGTCCGCAGCATGCAGGCTGCTGATCACCACCCACATGAGTACCCGTACTCAATCCACCGGAGCATCAGCTCACCAGCGACCCCAGTCCACCAGAGCCGCCGTCGTCTCGAGCGATCCGGTCCGTCGTGGCTACTCGTACACCTGGGCCGCTGCGAGCTGGTGGGCGACTGACCACCAGGTGACCGGTTCGAGTTGGGCGTGGAATGGCGAGTCGGCGGCCAGCCAGGCCGCCCAGGCGTCGAGCACGTTGTACAGCGCGCTGTGCACCCAACTGCCACCGTCACCGGCCCATTCACCTCGGCTGAGCTTCGCCCGGGTTGCCCGTTGGTCACGGGTGAAGTCGACGGCGAGCGTCGCGACATACATGCGCAGGTCGTGGGCGCCGTCCACCTCGTCCGGCGTGGCGACGGAACCGGCGAGAGCACTGTCGAACCCAGGCTCGTAGGTGCGGAGGGCGTCCAGTTGGAAAGCCAGCCCTCGCCATCCGGGCCGACCGCAAGCCTCCTCGTGCAGCAGGTCGGTGCCGTCGAGCCGGCTCCCCAGAAGCCGGACCCAGGCCCAGAGGAACCCGTCCACGGACGGGTTGGTCCAGCGCGGAGCCGCAGATGTGCTGGATGCCTGCCCGCGGCACGCCATCTCGCAGTCGGCCGACAACAGCTGAAGGAAGGCCGCGAAGTCCCGCCGGGATTCCACCTGCTGCCAAGAGTCGGTCTTTCGGGGTACGGGCACATCGCGAGGGTACGAACCCGCCTGGCTCCCGTCGATGAGGTTTTTCAATTGCCCCCGCAGCCCTTCCCGCCCGAAGCCCCCTCAAGGGCCTGTGCGGCCATCTGGGCGCCGAACTCGTTGCCACACAAGGGGGGATAGGCCACCCCCCTTGACATCTCCCCACCCGGGCGCCTGGGAGGTCCAGAGGGGCGATAGGCCATTGAGTAGACCCTGACGGCAAATAGAATGGAATGGATGTCGGACCCGGTGCCGAACATCCATCCATGACCGCGTCCGGCCAGTCCGCGCTGCCTACCGCGTCCCCCTCTCCACACGCCGCTCCCCTGCGGGAGCGCGGCTTGTGCTGCCCTGAAGGAGTCCTTCGTGACCGATCCCGGCAACCCGACCGAGCCCGCCTCGGGCGCCGTCACCGCCTCGCTCGCCGGCAGTGGCCCGGCGTCGGCTCCGTCCTACGACGCCCATAGCATCAGCGTTCTCGACGGGCTCGACGCGGTCCGCAAACGGCCGGGCATGTACATCGGGTCGACCGGCGAGCGCGGCCTGCACCACCTGGTGCAGGAAGTTGTCGACAACTCCGTGGACGAGGCGCTGGCCGGCGTGGCCGACACCATCGGCGTCACCATCCTCGCCGACGGTGGCGTCCAGGTCGTCGACAACGGCCGCGGCATTCCCATCGACATCGTCGCCTCGCAGGGCAGGCCCGCCCTGGAGGTCGTTCTCACCGTGCTGCACGCGGGCGGCAAGTTCGGCGGTGGCGGCTACGCCGTCTCCGGAGGCCTGCACGGTGTCGGCCTGTCCGTCGTCAACGCCCTGTCCACGAAGGTGTCCGCCGAGGTGCGCAAGGACGGTTACCGGTGGAGCCAGGACTTCAAGGACGGAGTGCCCGTCGATGCGCTCGCCCGGCACGAAGCCACCGCCACCACGGGCACCACCATCACCTTCTGGGCCGACGACCGCATCTTCGAGACCACCGACTACTCCTTCGAGACCCTCTCCCGGCGCTTCCAGGAAGTCGCCTTCCTCAACAAGGGCCTGACCATCTCACTCACCGACGAACGCGCTTCGGCAAGAGCCACCGCCGGCGCCGAATCAGCCGACGGTGACACGGTCCGCCCAGCACGCAAGGTGACCTACCAGTACGAGGACGGCATTGCCGACTTCGTCACCCACCTCAACTCCCGCAAGGGCGAGACCATCCACCCCACCGTCATCTCCATCGGAGCCTCCGACCCCGGGCGGACACTGTCCGCCCAGATCGCGATGCAGTGGAACACCGGCTACAACGAAGGCGTCTACTCCTTCGCCAACGCCATCCGCACCCACGACGGCGGTATGCACGAGGAGGGCTTCCGTGCGGCGCTGACGGGTCTGGTGAACCGTTACGCGCGTGACAAGAAGCTGCTGCGCGAGAAGGACGACAACCTCGCCGGTGAGGACAT
>NZ_JBHWJY010000039.1:0-76567 GCF_042731135.1 Streptomyces sp. NPDC059874 | reverse complement strand
TGGGGGGCGCCCCCCCCCCCCCCGCCCTCACCCCCCCCCCCCCCCCCCCCGGGGGCCCCGGGGCCCATTCCCCCCCCGGCCCCGGGCCCCGCCGCCGCCCCGCCCCCGGGGGGGGCCCGGCCGGCCGGCGGCGGGCGCGTGCCCGCCGCCGGCCGGGCGGCCGACGGGTCGTCCGGGACGGATCGGATCGGGGTCGTGGGCTGCGGGCTGATGGGATCCGGCATCGCCGAGGTCTGCGCCCGAGCCGGACGGGACGTCGTGGTGCTGGAGACGGGCCGGGCGGCCGCGGACGCCGGCCTGCGGCGGATCGACCGCTCGCTGGCCCGGGCCTCGGCGGCCGGCAAGCTGACCGCCGCCGAGGCGGCGGACGCGGCCGCCCGGATCACCGTGACCACCGACCTGGAGCGCATGGCGGACCGGGACCTGGTGATCGAGGCGGTGGCCGAGGACGAGCGGGTCAAGCTGGACGTCTTCGCCCGGCTCGACTCGGCGGTGGTACACCCCGACGCCGTCCTGGCGACGAACACCTCCTCCATCCCCGTCATCCGCCTGGCCGCCGCCACCTCGCGGCCGGACCGGGTGATCGGCCTGCACTTCTTCAACCCGGTCCCGGTGCTCCCCCTGGTGGAGCTCGTGCCCTCGCTGCTCACCGGCGAGGAGACCGTCCGCCGGGCGGAGGCCTTCGCCGCCGGGGTCCTGGGCAAGCAGGTGGTACGGGCCCGGGACCGGGCGGGGTTCGTCGTGAACGCCCTGCTGGTGCCGTACCTGCTGGCCGCGGTGCGGATGGCGGAGGCGGGGGTGGCGTCGGCCGAGGACATCGACCGGGGCATGACCCTGGGCTGCGCCCACCCGCTGGGTCCGCTCGCCCTGGCCGACCTCATCGGCCTGGACACCGTACGGTCCATCGCGCGGTCGATGTACGCGGAGTACCCGGAACCGCTGTACGCCCCGCCGCCGCTGCTGTCGCGGATGGTGGAGGCGGGCCTGCTCGGCCGCAAGACGGGCCGCGGTTTCCACAGCTACGGCGGCACGGGGGACGCCATGAGCAAGGATGGGGGTAGGGGTGCCACGGGTGCGGCGGGCCGGACCGCCGTACCGCCGCCGTCCACCCACTCACCCGCCGACGGGCGCCGACACGGGGAGCAGCCAACGTGACCAAGGCCGAGCGCGCACTCGAAACGCGTGAGCGAATCCTCACGGCCGCGTGCGAAGTGATCGCCGACATCGGTTTCGAGCACGTCAGCATGCGCAAGGTCGCGGAGCACGCCGCTGTCTCGAAGGCCCTGCTGCACTACCACTTCGACACCCGCGAGAAGCTCTTCGCCGAAGCGATGACGCACTCCTTCGCCAAGACCGGTACGGACACGGGCAGCGAGGACGATTCGCTCCCGGCCGCCGTCGTCCTGGCCAGGATCGTGCGGAGCATGCTGCCCACCGACGCGGAGCTCCGCCAGGACTGGAAGCTCTGGCAGGAGCTGTGGGTGCGCGCCCTGCGCGACGGCACGGCCCGGCACCTCGCCGTCGACCTGTACGACCAACTGCACGACTGGGTCGGCGGAGTCGTGGAACGGGGCATCGCCTCCGGCGAGTTCACCGACTGCGACGTGGCCGCGATCAGCACGTTGGTGCTGGCCCTGTGCGACGGCCTCGGCATCCGTCTGATGCTGGAGGACCCCCGGGTCGACCTCGCCACGGCCCAGTCGACGATCTGGCGGGCGATCGCGCCGGCCCTCGGCATCTCCCCGGACTTCCCGACGGTCTGACGGCGCCGGCCGAGGCCGTCGGCGCATTGTTCGGGGAATGTACGGGTGGCGGCGCGCCCGCCGGAAGGCGGGAACTCCGCGGTTAGCATCGAGGTGGTTCGCCGCACGTGAGAGGCAGTGATGACGCAGTCCAAGGGCCTCGTGCTGATCGTCGAGGACGAGCGCCACATCTCCGACGTGCAGAGGCTCTACCTGTCGCGCGAGGGCTTCGGTGTCCACGTCGAGGCCGACGGGACCGCCGGGCTCGCGGCCGCGAAGCGGATGCACCCGGTGGCGATCGTGCTGGACATCGGCCTGCCGGGCACGGACGGGATCGCGTTCTGCCGCGCCCTGCGCGACGCGGGCGACTGGACGCCGGTGCTGCTGGTCACCGCGCGCGGCGAGGAGGCCGACCGGATCCTCGGCCTGGAGTTGGGCGCGGACGACTATCTGACGAAGCCGTTCTCGCCGCGCGAGCTGGTCGCCCGGGTCAAGACCGTGCTGCGCCGGGCCGCCGGTCCGCCCGCTCGGTCACCCGAGTCCCTCGGACGGCTCAGCCTGGACCCCGTGAGCCGTACCGTGCGACGCGACGGCGAGCCGGTCGAGCTCACCGCCACGGAGTTCAACCTGCTCGCCCACCTGCTCGGGCACGTGGGTCAGGTCTTCACCCGTGAGCAACTGCTCGCCCAGGTGTGGGGGTACCCGGGCTACCGCGACACCCGGATGGTCGACGTCTTCGTCTCACAGCTGCGTGCCAAGCTCGGCGACGCGAGCCCGATCCGTACGGTCCGCGGTGTCGGGTACAGCGCGACGGCCCCCGGCACATGAGCGGTGCCCGCTCCGGGGGGCCGCGTCGTGGCTCCCTCGCACGCAACATCGTGGTGCTGACCACCGTGGTGGCGGCGCTCGCGGTGGCGCTGACCGGGCTGATCGCCTGGCAGACCGCGGCGCACGGCGCGGAGCAGCGCGAACGCGACCAACTGGCGCGTCAGGCGACCGTGCTCAGCCGCCTGCCGGCCCTGTCCGAAGCACTCTTCCACGGCGCCCAGGTACTGGGCGGGCCGAACAGCGTGCAGCTCGCGGTCATCTCCCCGGAGGGCACGGTGAGCGGAACCGCCACCCCGGCCGTCGACAGGGTGTCGAAAGCGGCTCTCCTGGCCGGGGAGCCGGTCTCCACCACCGGCATCCTCGGCGGCCGGGAGGTGCTCGTGGTGGGGCGGCCCGGCGTGCGCGGCGGTGCGGTCGTGCTGACCGAGCCGTACTCGGTGGTCACCGAGAACACGAACCGGATCCGCCGCAACGTGGTGGCGCCGCTGATCATCGGCATGCTGGGCGCGGCACTGGCCGGCGCGCTCCTGGCCCGCCGCACCGCCCGTCCGCTGGTGAAGGCCGCGCGGATCGCGCACCGGCTCGCCGACGGTGAACGGGGCGTGCCGGCACCGCTCGACGGCCCCCGGGAGGCGGCGGACATCGGGCGGGCCCTCAACGTCCTGGACGACGCGCTGGCGCGCAGCGAGAACCGGCAGCGGGAGTTCCTGCTCTCCGTCTCCCATGACCTGCGCACTCCGCTGACCGCGCTGCGGGGATACGCCGAGGCGCTGGCCGACGGCCTGATCGAGCCGGACCGCGTTGCGGAGGTCGGCGGCATCCTGGCCGACGAGACCCGTCGCCTGGACCGGTTCCTGGGGGACCTGCTGGACCTGGCCCGGCTGGAGGCGGACGATTTCCGCCTCGACGTGGCCCCGGCCGACCTCTGCGCGGTCGTCGCGGAGGCCGCTGCCTTCTGGACCGGCCCCTGCGCACGCCACGGTGTCGAACTGCGGCTGGAGCGGCCCGATCGGGCCGTCTTCGTCCGAACGGACGCCTTCCGGGTCCGGCAGCTGCTCGACGGCCTGGTGCAGAACGCCCTACGGGTCACGCCCGAGGGCGCCCCCCTGGTCCTCGCCGTCGGTGCGGCCCCGGGCGGGGCGGTGGAGCTGCAGGTCCGCGACGGTGGGCCCGGCCTCACCGATGACGACGTACGCATCGCCTTCGACCACGGCGCCCTGCACGAGCGCTACCGGGACACCCGCCCGGTCGGAAGCGGTCTGGGTCTGGCCATCGCCCACCGCCTGAGCGCGCGCCTCGGTGGCACCATCCGCGTGGCGGGGCACGGCCCGGAAGGCGGCGCCTGCTTCACGGTGACCCTTCCCTCGGCGCCCGGCCCCGCGTGAGGGCGCTGCCGTTCATCGTCCCGGCGGGCCGCGCTGGCGCCCGTACATTCCCCGAACATCGCGCCAACGGCCCCCTTACCCAGGCCGTGCACAGTCAGGCCCCATGAACTCTCCATCAGCCGTGGGACCAGGTCTCCTCCACCGCAGCGGGCGCTGGTGTGCCCGGCACGCGTGGCGCGTCGTCGCCCTGTGGGTCCTGCTCCTCGTCGGCCTCGGTGCGGCCAACCACCAGTGGGGCGGTACCTTCGCGGACAGCTTCTCCCTGCCCGGTACGAGCACGCAGACCGGCGCCGACCTGCTCAAGGCCCACACCACCGGTTCCGGTGGCACGGCCGCCCCCATCGTGATCACGACCGACCGGGGAACGGTCACCGGTCACCGGGCCGCGATCGGTTCGGCCGTCGACAACCTGGAGCGGCTGCCCGACGTGCTGTCGGTGACGGACCCGCTCACCACCCCCGGGGCGGTCTCCGCGAACGGGGCCACCGCCCAACTGACCGTCCGCTTCAGCGGCAACCCGGCGGCCTTCGACCCCTCCTACCTCGCCGAGGTGGACACCGCCGTCCAGCCGCTGCGCGCCGACGGTGTCACCGTCGAGTACGGGGCCCCGCTCGGGCAGTTGGCGACGCCCAAGTCCGCCGACCGCACCTCGGAGGCCATCGGCCTGGCCGTCGCCGTGCTCGTGCTGCTGATCGGCTTCGGCAGCGTCGCGGCCACCGGTCTGCCGCTGCTGACGGCCGTGATCGGGCTGGCCGTCAGCCTGGCCGGTCTCGGACTGCTCGCGGGCCACTTCGACTTCGCGCAGGCGGCCCCGACCCTGGCGGCGATGATGGGCCTCGGCGTCGGCATCGACTACGCGCTGTTCCTGACCACCCGCTACCGGGCCCTGCTGCACGACGGAACCGAACCCGCCGAGGCGGTCGGGCGTACGGTCGCCACCAGCGGCCGGTCCGTACTCGTCGCCGCCGTCACGGTCGCCATGGCCCTGGGCGGCCTCTGTGTCTCCGGGGTGGGCTTCATCGGCGCCCTCGGCGTGGCGGCCGGGCTCGGCGTCGTCGTGGCCGCCGCCGCGTCCGTGACGCTGACGCCCGCGCTGCTCGGCCTGCTCGGCCGCCGCATCGACCGCTTCCACGTGCGCACGCCGGTCGCCGAACCCACCGGCGAGTCGGACGTCTGGCACCGGTGGGCCGTCAAGGTCAGCCGGCGCCCCTGGCTGTTCCTGGTCGGTGGCCTGCTCGTGCTCGGCGTCCTCTCCGTGCCGGTCGCGTCCATGCAACTCGGACACGTCGATGCCGGAGCGCAACCCACCACCAGGACGGACCGTCGCGCCTACGACCTGATCACCGAGGGCTTCGGCCCCGGCGCCAACGGCCCGATCACCGTCGTCACCCATCTGGACAGCCGCCAGGTCGCCGACGAGACCGCGCGCCGGGAACTCGCCGACTCGCTGCGGCACGCGCTGACCGCCGTACCGGGCGTCGCCTCCGTGACACCCCCGGCCACCAGCCCGGACAACGTCCTGCTCATCACCACGGTGACGCCCACCACGGGCCCGCAGGACACCGCCACAGCGGACCTGATCCACACCTTGCAGGACGACACGGTGCCCAGCGCACTGGCCGGCACCGGAGCCACCGGCTACCTCACCGGCACCACCGCCGCCACCCAGACCTTCACCGACACCCTCACCGCCAAACTGCCCCTGATCATCGGTGTGGTCGTCGGCGCCGCCTTCCTGCTGCTGCTCACCGTCTTCCGCAGCCCGCTGGTCGCGCTCAAGGCCGCCGTGCTCAACCTGTTCTCCATCGCCGCCGCCTACGGCGTGGTCGTCGCGGTCTTCCAGTGGGGCTGGGGCAGCGCGTTGTTCGGGCTCACCGAGAAGGTGCCCGTCGAGTCCTACGTACCGATGATGATGTTCGCGATCGTCTTCGGGCTCTCCATGGACTACGAGGTCTTCCTGCTCTCCCGGATCCGCGAGACCTGGCTGCGACACGGGGACAACCACCTGGCCGTCGCCACCGGCCTCGCCGCCACGGCCCGCGTCATCACCTGCGCGGCGCTGATCATGACCAGTGTCTTCCTGGCGTTCCTGCTCTCCACGAACGTGGCGGTCAAGATGCTCGCCCTCGGACTCGGCGTCAGCGTGGTCATCGACGCCACCGTGGTCCGCCTGCTGCTCGTGCCCTCGTCCATGTACCTGTTCGGGCGCGCCAACTGGTGGCTGCCCGGCCGACTGGACCGGCTCCTGCCCCATTTCGACCCGGAAGGACCCACCGCCGCCGAGACGACCTCCGTGCCCGGACCCGCGCTCGCGTCGACTCGGGGAGAGCGCAGGTGAGGCGGCGACTGACGAAGGCCCGGACCGCCCTGCGCCGCCACCTCGTCCGCACGGTGACCATCGCGGTGGTCCTGGCGGCCGTCATCGCCACGGGCGCGGCCGAGTTCGCGGCCCGGAGCGTGATCCGCGACCGCGTCGCGAGGGCCGCGCCGGCCCTCGGCGACGACGTGGTGGTCGACGCGGCCGGCGGCTGGGCCGTGTGGGACCTGGCGCAGGAGCGCATCCCCCGACTCGACATCAGCAGCGACGCCGCCCGCGTCGGGCGCCTGTCCGGGGTCCGCGTCCGCGCGCGGCTCGACGACGTGCGCCTCGGCTCGGGGGCCACCGTCGGCAGCACCCGTGCCGAGGTGACCGCCTCCACGCAGTCCATCGCCACCGCGATCCGGACCGCCGTGCCGTCCGTACCGCTGAGCGCGGTCACCACCGACCCGGCGCGGGGAACCGTCCTCGCCGCCGTCGGTCCGGGCGGCGCCGGACAGCTGACGCTGCGTCCCGTGCTCGCGGACGGGAAGGTCACCCTCTCCGTCGACGGGCTCACCGTGTTCGGCCGTTCGGTCCCGGCCGAGCGGCTCGGGATGGGTGACGGCGCACTCGGGTCGGTGTCGGATGCGCCGAAGGACTATCCCCTCGGGCTCAAGGCCACGGCCGTACGAGTCCAGCCGGACGGCCTGCACATCGACCTGACGGGAGGACCGAGCCCGCTGCCCGGCGCCTGACACGGGCCGGCGGCGCTCACCGGCCGCGCGGCCATCCCGTGCGCCGCCGGGAGGTGCGGGGCCCGCGCCCGGTGGGCAGGGGTGTCGCGAGTCCAAAGACCACGGTGATGCGCGCGCCTCCGCGGGGGCCGCGTGCGATGTGCATCGAGCCGCCGGTGACGGCCGCGGCCCTGCGGGCGATGTCGAGGCCGAGCCCCGACGAGCCGGTGCTGCTGCCGCGTGAGAGGGCCCGGTCCGGTTCCGGGATGCCCGGACCGGCGTCCTCCACGACCAGCTCCACGGCCAGGGCGGTGCGGGCGACGCGGACGTCGAACGGGGTGCCGGACGGGGTGTGTCGGAAGACGTTGCCGATGAGCGCGTCCACCACGGCGGCGACGTCGTCGTCGGAAAGGCCGACCGGCGCGGGCTCCTGCGTGACCTCGACGGAGCAGGGTCGGCTCTGCTGCTCGGCCAGGACCGCCCAGAAGGCGGTCCTGCGGCGGACGACGTCGGCCGCCTCGCAGCGGGGGCCGGACGGCACCGCGCTCGTGTCGAGGTGACCCTTCCCCCTCCCCTTGCCCGCTTCCGTGCCGCCCGCTTCCGTGCCGAGCATGCCCTGGCCCATGGGGCCCACGGCGAGCGGGGTGCGCGCCGCGGTGATGATGGCCTGGAGTTCCGTCTCCAGTGCGCACACCGCCGCCTCGACCCTGGCCGACTCCGGGGACCCCGCCATGCGTTCCGATGCCAGGTGCAGGGCGGTAAGCGGGGTGCGCAGCCGGTGCGACAGGTCGGCGACGAGTTCGCGTTCGACGGCGAGCAGTTCGGTCATCCGGTGGGCCATGGCGTTGAACGCGATGCCCGCGTCGCGAAGTTCCTTGGGTCCCATGGGATCCACTCGGGCCTCCAGATCGCCTTGGCCCAGCGCGTGGGAAGCGTGCGCGAGTCTCTTGGAGGACCTGACGACCTTCGCGCCGAGCCGGTCGGCGACCAGCACGGAACCGCCGATCAGACCCACGGCGAGGAGCAGCATGACCGCCCAGGAGGCCTTGACCCCGCGGGTCAGGTCCTGTTCGGGGACGAAGTTCTCGATGACGGCGACCCGGTCTCCGGGCAGTACCACCGGCTGCAGGCATATCCAGCCGTCGGGAATCTCCTGGGAGATGGACTCGCGGCCCCGCTGTGCCCGTTCGAGCAGTGCCGCGGGGGCCCGGGAGCTGCCGAGGGCGGGGGCGTCCGGCAGGTGGACGACCACGTGCTCGGTCGCGTCCAGACTCGCGGCGGATTCCCGTAGCGCGGACGGATCCGTGGTCAGCGTCAGTACCGGGGCCAGGGCGGCGGCCCGCTGCTCGGCCGCGGTGATGCTCTGCTCTTTGACCAGGGACATCACCAGTGCGGCCAGCGGTATGAGGAAGGAAAGGGCGACCATCGAGGTCACGGCGAGCGCGACTCCGGCCAGTGAGCGTCTCACCGCGGCGCCACCAGCTTGATGCCGACGCCTCGGACGGTCAGCAGGTAGCGCGGGGCCGCCGCGCGTTCGCCGAGCTTGCGGCGCAGGGACGACAGGTGCACGTCGACGGTCTGGTCGTCCACGTACGGTTCGCGCCAGACCTCGGTCAGCAGCCGCCGTTTGGAGACGACCGTGCCGGTGTGGTGGGCGAGGAAGGCCAGGAGGTCGAACTCCCGGCGGGTGAGGTGGAGCTCCCGGCCGGCCAGGTACGCGGTGCGCGCACCGGGGTCGACCGCCAACTCGCCCACGGTGGTGGCGCGCAGCGGTTCGGCTGCATGCGCCGGCCGCGCACCCTGGGCCGCGTGTGCGGCCTGGACGGGGGGAAGGTGGCTGGTGCGCCGCAGGACGGCGGAGAGGCGTGCGATGAGTTGGCCCCCCGAGAAGGGCTTGACCAGGTAGTCGTCGGCGCCCGCGTTGAGGAGCTTGATGATTTCCGTCTCGTCGTCGCGGGCGGTGGCAACCAGCACGGGAACGGAGGAGATGCCCCGGATCATGCGCAGTGCGTCTCCTCCGTCCAGATCGGGCAGCCCCAGGTCGAGGACCACCGCGTCGACGGGCATCTGGGTGACCTCGCGCAGGGCGCCGAACCCGTCACCGGCGCTGCGTACGGCATACCCGTGCTCCGCCAGGACCTCGATCAGTGACTGGCGGATGCTGGGGTCGTCTTCCACGACCAGGACGCTGGGCATGCGCACACCTTAGGTGAACGATCGTTCCTATCGGACGCCGAAGGCCGGGCCTTCGTCGGTGATGCGCAGGTGCACGGGGCGGTCGGACACCGGGATCGTGCAGCCCTCCCGCTCGCTGCAGCTCGCGTACCCGAGCAGGACCGTCGCGTCCCCGGTGCCGGCCGCGCGGATGGGCAGGGTCGCGGTGACGGGACCGTCCGGGTAGACGGGGACCGGGGCGTCGACTCCGGGCAGGCTGATCGTCCGTACGTCCGCCGCGGCCGTCAGCTTCCCGTCCGCCCGGAGGACCCCGCTGACGCCCACCGCGGTCGGTCTTCCCACGCCCTCGATCCCGGTGGCCGGCAGGTCGGTGCTGTAGAGGTGGAACCCCTCCTCGGGGGTGAAGACCGCGGTCAGGGTGCCGTTCCGGGCGTGCCAGTCGGACACCGAGAGCGTGACGGTGACCCCGTTCTCGGTGAAGCTCGTCGTGGGCGCGGCGCCGGCGCCCTTGCCGGGCTGCTCGCCGCATGCCGCGAGCGCGGCCAAGGAGAGGAGGGCGGCCGCGATGCGGGCCTTCCGGGAATGCCTCGCATACGGGGAAACGTTCATCTGTGCCTCTGGATCAGGGGTGGTGGGGTGGGTACGGGGGGTGGGACTAGACGGCCGTGGTGAAGTCCGCGCTCCACAACTGCAGCCGGTACACCAGGTCGTTCCACACGCCGGTGGCCAGCAGCACGCCGACGAGCACGAGCATCCCGCCGCCGATCCGCAGAACCCACTGGTAGTGGCGTTTGACCAGGCCGAAGGCGCCGAGGGCCCGGCGGAAGGCCAGCGCGGCCACGATGAACGGCAGGCCCAGCCCGAGGCAGTAGGCCGCCATCAGCAGGGCGCCTCGAACCGCGCTCGCCTCGCTCCAGGCGAGTGCCTGTACGGCGGCCAGCGTCGGGCCGATGCACGGCGTCCACCCGACGGCGAACACCGCCCCGAGCAAGGGCGCGCCCGCCAGCCCGAGCACGGGTCGCCGGTGGCTGCGGAACTCCCGCTGCGTGAAGCCCGGCAGGAAGCCCATGAAGGACAGCCCCATCAGCACGGTGAAGACGCCGAGCGCCTGGGTGACCACCGCCTGATGCGCCAGCAGGGTTCGGCCGAAGTACCCGAACAGGGCGCCTCCGGAGACGAGGACGGCCGTGAAGCCCAGGACGAACAGCACCGCGCCGGCCGCCATGCGCCCGCGTCGCCCACCGCGGGCGTCCGCCAGGTCGGACACCGACAGGCTGGTCACGTAGCTGAGGTAGCCCGGCACGAGCGGCAGTACGCACGGCGAGAGGAAGGAGACGAGTCCCGCGAAGAACGCCACCGGAGCGGCGACGGCGAGCGCCCCGTGGAGGAGGGACGGGGTGTCCGCGGCGAGGAGCGTCACGCCGGTGAGCGTCGTCATGACCCTTCCTCCGCCACGCGCGCGACCAGGGGCCCCAGTTCCTCGTCGGTGACCGCGCCCCCGATGCTGACGGCGATGCGTCCGCGGCGGTCGATCACGAGGGTGGACGGGATGGTCTGCGGGTTGAGGAGCGCGGGAGGGAAGCGGAGCAGGAGTTCGCCGTCGGGGTCGTGGAGGCTGGGGAACCCGAGGCCGTGCGCGCGTACGAAGGCCTGCGCCGCCGTGCGGTCCCGGTCGCGGGTGTTGATCCCGAGGAACCGGACCCCCTCGGGCCGGGTCCGGCCGCTGAGCCGCGCGAGGTCGTCGGCCTCGGCCCGGCAGGGTCCGCACCACGATCCCCAGACGTTGAGCACGACGACCTGCCCCCGGAACTCGGCCGGTTCGACCGGCTTTCCGTCCAGGTCGTCGCCCGCCAGCGCGGGCGCGATCGGCCGGGCGCCGGGGTCCAGGACGGTGGCCGCGGCCGCCGCCCTGACCGCGGGGCGCGCCTGCCCGGCCGACGCCCCTCGGGCATCGCCCTCGGCGCCGGCGCCTCCGGTCGCGGCGAAGACGCAGCCGGCGGCCGCCACCACGAGGCCGACACCGGCCAGGGCGGCGGGCCGCAGAGCCGGTCGTCTCATGACGCCCACTGGCGCAGGAAGGAGTTGAGGCCGTCCGAGGTCAGGGCCGGGTTGCCCGTGGCGTGGGTGTCGGTGCGCACCGCGCCGGACGGCGTGACGACGACCAGGACGGGCATCTTGTAAGTGCCGCCCGAGGGGCTGTACTTGCGCAGGAGGGCGGAGTTGGCGGAGCTGTTCCCGCCGATGTCGACCTTGACCAGGTGGTACGAGGCTCCGAGGATCGCCGCCGTCTGCGGCTGGGCGAACACCTTGTCGGCCGCCTTGCAGTTGCCGCACCAGTTGGCGCCGAAGTCGAGCAGCACCATCCGCCCGTCCGCCTTGGCCGCGCTCAGAGCCGCGTCGATCAGCTTCTGCGCGTCGGCCGAACTGTCGTAGCCGGGCCCGGGTATCCGGGCCGGCGCGGGCGCGGCGGACGTGCGGGAGGGTTTGGGGGCGGCCGAAGCGGCCTGGGTGCGCGAGGGGGTCGGCGAGGCGGCCGCCGGGGTACTGGCGGACGCCGACGGCGAGGCCGAGGCGGTCGCGGACGCCTCGGCGGACGCCGACGCGGACTCCGTGCCGGTGGGCAGGGCCTGGGACGACTGCCCGACCGCGGACGGGGAGGCGGCGCCGACGGACTGGGAGGACGGCCCGCACGCCGCGGTCAGCCCGGCGGCGACCACGGCCGCGGCGACGAGCGGCAGGCGCACCCCCCGGGGCGCGGCGGAGCGGACAGGTCGGAGTATGCGAGAACTCATGGCGAAGACACCCCAAGGCACGGTTCGGGACGACGGGATGGGCGAAAAGCCTCCCGGATCGGTGAAGCCGACGGCCGGACGTGTCGCCGGGGCATCACGCCCGGGCGCCGAAGGCCGTTCGGCTGACGCGAGCATAGGACCGCTCCGGGCCGCCGGAACCGCCCGAGCGTGATCTTCAGGTTCCCCTAAGGAACAGCTCACGTTCCGCTTCGCCGGCGCTCGGGCGATGAGCACACACAAGGAGGTGAAACACCCAAAGGGGACCATGGGGTTGAGTGGTGCGGATCGGGTGAAGCGGCCGAAGCGGCCGGTCCTCAGAACGACGTCTCGCGGACGGTTGCCTTCGCCACCGGGTCGATCGTCGCCGTGATGACGGATCGGTGGTCCGCGCTGGTGAACGTGACCGTCAGGGTGTCGTCCGAGGTCTGTGACGTGGAGGTCTTGAATCCACGGCCGGGTATCGCGGAGATAAGACAGACGCCGCGACTCCCGTACCGCACCGTGACCTTGCCGCCCTGAGAGGGGACGGTGTGCAGGCCCGGTCCGCCCTCCTCGCAGTCGACGGCGGGCTTCGGAGCGGTCGTACGGGGCGTTGCCGTCGGGGTCTTCGGGGATGTGGACGTCGAGGGCGACGGTCGCCCGGTCCCGGTGGGCGAGGCTCCGGCGGACGCGCTCGGGGACTGCGGGCTCGGAGAACCGCCCTGCCCCGCCTGCCAGGCCGGCGGCGAGTCGAAGACCATCGGGGCGGACCGTGCCACCGGAGGCGTATGCCTGGTCGAACCGACCACGAACTGCACCGTGCCGAGCACGGCGGTCACACTGGCGGCCGTGCAGGACAGCCATATGAGCAGGTAGCGCGGAGTTCGAGGCACGGCCCCATAGTGACCGACGCGCCGGGCCGTCCGTCACCGCCTCCCCCCGGGGGGCCGCGGCGGGCCCCGGAGCCGCGGGCGAACGCCGACGTCCTCCTGGCCCGCGTGCGGGTCGGAGGACGTGTGCCGCTCGGTCGGCCGAGGCGGAGGGTGACGGTGGGTTCCTACTTCGGCGCGCCGAAGTCCTGCGTCCACCAGGGACCGCCGTCGCCCTTGTGGACGCCTATGCCGATCTCCCGGAAGGCGCAGTTCAGGATGTTGGCCTTGTGGCCGGGGCTGTTCATCCAGGCTTTCATCACCGAGTCGGCGTCCGCCTGGCCGCGGGCTATGTTCTCGCCCAGGCGGGACCACCCGTATCCGGCGGCTTCCACGCGGCTGGTCATGGTGGACCCGTCGGGTCCGGTGTGGGACATCACGCCGCTGCGGGCCATGGTGTCGCTGTAGGCCCGCGCCGCCGCGCTGAGCTTGGCGTTCGCGGTCAAGGGTCCGCACCCCGCCGCGGCCCGCTCCTTGTTGACCAGGGCCAGGACCGCGGACTCGGACTCGGAACCGCCGGAGGAACCGCCCGAGCCCCCGGAGCCCCCAGAGCCCCCGCCGGTGGTCGCGGCGGGCGTCCGGGCGGGCTTGCCGGCCGGGGTCGACGCCGGGGCGGCCGGGCCGCTCTCCGCTGCCGCGGACTTCGTGGGAGCCGCTGAGCCCGAGGCGTCGGCGCCGGGTGCTGCGGACGGCATCGCTCCCGTCGCGGACGCGACCCCTGCGGTGATCGAGGGAGAGGGGGTGGCCGTCGCCGTCTCGCCACCGGAGTCCGCCGTCCCGGACTTCGGTCCGCCGGCGCCATCGGCCCGCTGGTCCACGCGCGCGGCGCCGTCGGAATCGGCCACCGCGACCCCGACCGCCACCGCCGCTGCCGCCGCGGTGAGGGACAGCACGAGGCGCGTGCGCACCTTCTTCTTCCGTCGTACCTCGACGCGGGACGGTGTTCCGGGAGTTTGGCTGCGGCTCATGCCTGTAGCACCTCACAGAGAGAAGGGGGAGGACGGTCCGACCGAGCCTAGGGCCGTGACCAGCGAAAAGAGCGGCCTGGAGGCGTTCTTCAAGGTCCCTTAAGGAAGCCCGCAGGATCGGCACAGGAAGGAGCCGGGGCCGTGCCCGCAAGACCCGGCTTGACTGCCGTGCGGCGCGACGGGTAGGGAGAGGCTGTTCATCGCGCAAGGTGTGAAACGGGGGACCCATGAAGCCGCTCGAAGCGGGCGATCCCACCTCGGTCGGCGAGGGCCGCTACCGACTGGTAGGGCGGCTCGGCCAAGGGGGCATGGGTGTGGTCTACCTGGGCCGGTCCCAGTCCGGTCGGGCCGTGGCCGTCAAGGTGGTACGTCCCGAGCTGAGCAACGAGCCCGGCTTCAAGCGCAGGTTCGCCGACGAGGTGGCGGCCTCGCGGCGGGTGGGCGGCTTCCACACCGCGCCGGTCGTCGACGCCGACCCGGACGGCGATCCGGCCTGGCTGGTGACGGCGTTCGTACCCGGTCCCACCCTGCAAGCGGTGCTCGCGCGCGTCGGATCGCTGCCGCTGGACACGCTCACCGTCCTGGCCGCCGGCCTGGCCGAGGCGCTGGAGGCGATCCACCGGGCGGGGGTCATCCACCGCGACCTCAAGCCCGCGAACATCATCGTGGCGGAGGACGGGCCGCGCGTCATCGACTTCGGCATCGCGCGCGCTCTGGACGGAACGGCCCTGACGCAGACCGGACTGCAGATCGGCACGCCCGGGTTCCTGGCGCCCGAGCAGCTCACCGGGGGCGCCGTCACCCCCGCGGTCGACATGTTCGCGCTGGGGGTGGTGCTCACCCAGGCGGCGGGCGGCACTCCCTTCGGCGACGGCCCGTCCGCGGCCAGGCACTACAAGGTCGTCCACGAGGAGCCGGACCTGACCGCCGTCCCCGACGAACTCCGCGAAGCCGTTGCCGCCTGCCTGTCCAAGGATCCGGAGGCCCGGCCCACCCCGACCGCCCTGCTGGACGGTCTGACCGTCCACCACCCGGCCGGTGACTGCTGGCTGCCGGACGCGGCATCGCAGCTGATCCCCCGGCAGGAACCGGCGGCGCACCCCTCCGCGCGGGACACCCCTCCGGTCACGCCTCAGATCGTGCCTCCGGTCACGCCTCAGAGCCTGCCTCAAGTCACCCAGCCGGACATCCCTCAGGACACCCCGGCACCGGATACCCCCCGGCCCGTCGACGTGGAGCCGCGTCTGCAACAGCCGCCCACGGTGACGGGCCCCGCGACGCCGCTCTCCCCCGCGCCCGCCGAGGTGGCGCCCCGGCCGGCCGGCGCGCGGCCCGGGCGACGCCGCGCGGCGCTGGTGGCCCTCGTGACCTCGCTCGCGGCCGCCGGCCTGCTCGTGTGGCATCCCTGGACCGGCACCACCGAGGACAACGGCAAGCCCGGCGCGGTCGCTCCCACCGGAACCGCCCCTGCCGCCGCCCCCGCCCCCTTCCCGACCGACCCCATCCTCGTCCGGCAGGACACGGCCCCGGGCTGGCCCGGGACCTGTCACGGCGTCATCGCCCGCCGGGACGCCACGAAGGAGACGCCCGTGCAGATCGTCGCGGGCGGCGCGTGCGACATCCTGCCCCAGTGGTCCCCCGACCGCAGGTCCATCGCGTTCACCCGCACCACGCCCGAGGGCACGGCCGTCTGGACCGCCAACGCCGACGGTTCGAACGCGCGGCGGGTCGCGTCCATCGCCGGCGGCAGGGTGTCCTGGTCGCCCGACGGCAGCCGGCTTGCCGTGCTCCGCACGAAGGACGGCGTACAGCAGCTGTTCGTGGTCGAGGTCGCCGACGGCACCGCTGTCCAGCTCACCTCGGGCAAGGGCCCGGTCGAGGACCCGGCGTGGTCGCCGGACGGCAAGCACATCGCCGTCTGTCTGGAGACGGCGCCCGAGAACTGGCAGATCCACCTGGTCGACCCCACCGCACCGAACCTCGCCCCACGGCAGGTGACCCGGCTGCCCCATCCGGCGCTCGACCCGGTGTGGTCCCCGGACGGCACGACCTTCGCGTACACCGCGGGGACGTACGGCACGGGCACTCAGGGCGACATCCGCCTCGTGGCCGTCGACGGCACCGACGACCGCGAACTGGTGGCCGGCGGCGCCCACGAGATGGACCCCGCCTGGTCCGTCGACGGCACCTGGCTGGCCTTCGTCCGCGGCCCGTACGAGAAGCCCGCGGTCTGGGCGGTGCGAGCGGACAAGACCGGCGAGCGCCCCGTCACCACCGGCGCCGCCGCCGAAGGCCACCCCTCCTGGCGCTGAGACCATCCTCGCGGCTTCGACTCGAAAGGGCGTTCTCGCCGGCTTCGACATGCCGATACTTGATCAGGACGTCGTACGGGGCTCCAGACACGGGAGGGGGAGGACATGCCGGTGGCCGGAGTGACGGGCGGCGTGGCCGGTCGGGGAGTCGAAGTGACGCGGGTGGGTGGTCGGTGGCGGGTGACCCGGCCGTGGCCCGCCCCGTTGCGCCCGATCGTGCACAGCTACGCCGGCTACTGGGAGGCGGCCACGGCAACTCCCTATCGCGTCCGGCTGGTTCCCACGGGTCGAGCCGTCGTGGTGATCAGCCTCGGTGAGCCGTTCGCCCAGATCCGCCGGCTGGGGGACGCGAGCCCGACCAGCCAGGTGACCGGCTCGCTGGTCGCGGGGCTGGATGACGGGCCCAGGGTCTGTGACCATCCCGGCGGCCAGGAGGCGATCCGGCTGGAGTTGACCCCCCTGGGCGCCTTTCGGCTGTTCGCCGTGCCGATGAGCGAGTTGACCAACAGGGTGGTCGAGCTGGGCGATGTCCTCGGCCCCGAGGCCGGATCGCTGGTGGAGCGACTGGCGGCCACCGGCGACTGGGGGACGAGGTTCGACCTGTTGGACACCGCGTTGTCGGCCCGGCTCGCCCGCGGCCCGCGGCCCGCGCCCGAAGTGAGCCACGCCTGGCGGCTGCTGTCCCGCGCCGGCGGGGCGATCCCGGTCGGCCGGATCGCGGCCGAAGTGGGTTGGAGTCAGGGCTACTTGATCCGCCGTTTCACCGAGCAGGTCGGCCTGACACCCAAGGCGTCCGCCCGGGTCCTGCGCTTCCACCGAGCGGTGGGGCTCCTCACTCACGAGGGCGCGAACCTCACCCACGTCACCGCCACTTGTGGCTTCTACGACCAGGCTCACCTCAACCGCGAGTTCCGCGCCCTGGCCGGCACCACCCCCGGCCGGGCGGCGAGCGCCCGTGTGGCGGAGGGGGCCCTCGCCCTGTGAGGGGCGAGGTCAAATTTGTCCAAGCCAGGCCGTCCGCACGTCGCTAGTGTCCCCGTTCGTAGTCGATCAGAGGGGAAAACTCGATGGAAGACCTGCTGCGCCTCCTCGTGTCCGGCGCGATCACAGGTGGCTTGATCGGTTTGGCGGGGGTCCTCGGCGCACGCCGCCGCCGGCGCCGCGAGGGCGGTGACCCGAACGGCCACTGAGGTCAGGCGGCGCTCCAGCCCCCGTCGACGGGAATGGAGGCACCACTGATGTAGCCGGTGTGCGGGCCACAGAGCCATACGGCGACGTCGGCGACTTCCTCCGGTTCGATCAGCCGCTTGATCGCGGACCGGCTGAGCATCACCTCGCCGACCACCTGTTCAGGGTCGATGCCGTGGGCTGCGGCCTGGGCGGTGATCTGCCGTTCCACCAGGGGTGTGCGGACATAGCCGGGGTTGACGCAGTTGCTGGTGACGCCGTGCGGGGCGCCTTCGAGGGCCGCGACCTTGCTCAGGCCTTCGAGGGCGTGTTTGGCGGTCACGTATCCGGCCTTGAAGGCGCTGGCGCGCAGGCCGTGCACGCTGGAGACGTTGACGACGCGGCCCCAGCCGCGTGCGTACATGTGCGGCAGGGTACGGCGGATGAGCAGGAACGGGGCCTGGACCATCACCCGCTGGAGAAGTTCGAACCGCTCCACGGGGAACTCGGCCAGGGGCGCGACGTGCTGGAGTCCCGCATTGTTGACCAGGATGTCGATGTCGGTGGGGAGCTCCGCCACGAGCCGGCCCTCGGCGAGGTCCACCACGTGGGCGCGCCCCCCGACCGACTCGGCGACCGACTTGGCCGCCGCGGCGTCGAGGTCGACCACGTGGACGAGCGCGCCTGCGGCGGCGAGCGCCTGGGCGCAGGCCCGGCCGATCCCGCTGCCCGCGCCCGTCACCATGGCGGTACGTCCCGAGAGGTCGACTCCTGCGGTTCCGTCGGACGGGGGTGTGATTCCGCTAGTCATGCCGGGAATCATGCGTGACGTGCCGGCCTCGCTCCCATGTGTTCGCCCTCCACAGTCGCGAGCGGCCGGGTGGTGGAGTTCACCAGTGGGTCTTACGAGGTCAACGGGCAGCTGGTCAGCAGCTCTTCGGGACCGGCGGAGGCGGGCCGGGGCAGCGTGTGGCCGGCCGGCGGTCGCACGCCTCGGCCGATCCGGTCCTCCACCTCGCCGCCGTTCCCGCGGCCGCCCGAGACCGGAGCGATCACCGCGAGATCGGTGATCACCCGGTTCACCACTCCCCGGCCCGTCAGCGGAAGGGTGCACTCCTCGACGAGCTTGTGGGAGCCGTCCCGCGCCGTGTGTTCCATCAACACGATCACCCGCCGGGCGCCGTGCACCAAGTCCATGGCACCTCCCATTCCCTTCAGCATCTTCCCCGGGATCATCCAGTTGGCCAGGTCGCCGAAGGCGGAGACCTGCATGGCTCCCAGCACGGCCACGTCGATGTGACCGCCGCGGATCATCCCGAAGGAGAGCGCGGAATCGAAGTACGAGGCACCGGCGGCGGTGGTCACCGTCTCCTTACCCGCGTTGATCAGGTCCGGGTGGACGTCCTCCTCGTCCGGGTAGGGGCCGACGCCGAGGATGCCGTTCTCCGAGTGGAGGACCACCTCGATGCCGTCGGGCAGGTGGTTGGGGATCAAACTGGGCAGCCCGATCCCGAGGTTGACGTACGAGCCGTCGGTCAGGTCCCGGGCGGCGCGGGCCGCCATCCGCTCTCGTGTCAGGGTCATCGGCGGGTCTCCCGGGCGAGGCTCGGACGGGTCGTGCGCCGCTCGATCCGCTTGGCCGCCGCGGGATCGTCGGGAGCGACGCGTACGACCCGCTGGACGAACCCCTGGGGCCCGGTGCGTTCAGGCGACCGCCTTGTCGACCCGGACGGCGCGGGCGCGGACCACCTGGGGTCGGGATACGACGGTGACGGCGATGGACACCGCGGCCAGCACCGTGATCACCGTGCCGGGGGTGAGGTACTGGGCGAAGCCGCCTGCGATCGCCGCACCGATGCCCTGCCAGGTCATCCGGCCCGCGGACTCGACGCCCTGGACCTGGCCGCGTACCGGATCAGGGGTCAGCTCGAGGAGCTGTTCCTGGAGCGGCAGGGTGGCGGCGAAGCCGGCGCCGGCGACGAACACCGCGGCCATCGCGATGGGAGTGGCCGGGTGGAGGACGAACAGGAGGTACGGGACGGCGAGCAGCAGCCGCAGGGTGAACGCGTGGCGGCGCCGCCGGTCGGCGGTGAGCAGTCGCCCGACCACCAGGTCCCCGAGCAGCATGCCGGCCGATCCGGCGGCCAGGAGGGCGCCGGCGTGCTCCGGGGCGTAGGAGATGAACAGGGCTTCGCAGCCGACGATCAGGCCGTTGGGGACCCACAGGTTGAGCAGCAGCGCCCGTTGGCCGGAGTGGGAGAAGAGCGCGACGTTGGTGGTCCAGGTCTGGCGGAGCCCGGGACGGCGGGTCAGCCGGATCGAGCGTTCACGGACGGTGGACGCGACGACGACCAACCCGAGTCCGGTCAGCGCCGTCGCGATGACGAAGACACCTTGCGGGCTCAGGTACCGCAGCAGGACGGCGCCGATGGCGAAGCCGAGGATCGCCATGCCGCCCGAGGTGATGTTCATCAGCGAGCGCGCGAGCGCGTACGCGGTGGTCGGCACGACTTCGGCGAGCAACCCCATGCGCGTGCCGGTTCCCAGGGACTGGAAGAAGCCCAACAGCAGCAGGAAGCCGAACCGGGCAGCCAGTGGCAGCCCCGGAATCGCCTGTGCGGCGACACCGACCAGTGACACGCACTGGAGCGAGACGAGGGTCCGGCGGGGGCGGCTGCCGTCCGCGACCGACATCAGCGTGAGTGCGCCGAGCACCGTGGCGAAGGTGGCGCCGTACATGCTCACGGCTGTCAGGAACGGGGACCGGGTCTGTTGGTTGACCAGCGTGCCGAGCGCGAAGCCCGACAAGGTGGTCGCGGCGACCGTCAGGGTGAAGCCGGCGTACAGGCCCGCGAATTCACGGTTGCCGAGCAGGGACCGGTAGCCGGTGGTGGGAGGTGTGGTGGGTGTCGATGTGTCAGAAGGCATGAAAAAAGCCTCCGAACGCACCCGTTGGGGCGGCACCGAAGGCCAACGCGGTCATTCTAACACGCGGCGCGCCGATCGGCGCGTGATCGGGGTGGGATGCGCGACGGATGGCGGGCGCCTCCCGGGAGGGCGGCCGTGAGGATGGTCGTCATGGATCCCGCACTCGAAGCGGGGTCGCGGCGCGAGTCCGCGTCGCGCGCATTGATCACGAAAGGACCGATGTCTTGAAGATCCGCCTGGTGACCTGTGCGAGCGTGGCCGCCCTCAGTGTGTGTGCGGGCACGGTCGCGGCAGCCCCCGCTCCCCAGGGGGCGAGCAACGTCTCGGCCGACGGCACGAATGCGTCGACCGGCTTCGACGCCGCGGGTTTGCGGTCCGCCTTGGACGGTGTCCACCGCGCCGGCGTACCGGGGGTGTTCGCCGAGGTGCGCGATGCCGGCCGGACATGGCGCGGCGCTTCCGGCTCGATGCGCCGATCGGCGACCATCTGCCGCACCTGGTGCCGGGAGAACGCGGCAGGAAGATCACGGTTCGGATGCTGCTCAACAACACGAGCGGCATCCCCGACTACATCGTCTACGCCTTCCCCTCGCTGCAGACGCCCTCGCCCGAGAGCCTGGACGACAACCGGTTTCGGCGGTTCCGCCCGGCCGAACTGATCGAGTTGGGGCTGGGCGCACCTCCCACCGGCGAACCCGGAGGCCCCACAGGGGTGTACTCCAACACCAACTACCTGCTCCTCGGCCAACTCCTGGAGCAGGTGACCGGCACCACGGCCGAGGAGTACATCACCCGTAACGTCATCGAGCGTGCCGGGCTCCGGCACACCGGGTTTCCGACCGGGCCGCGCATCAAGGGACCGCACTCGCGGATGTACGAGGCCCTGTTCGGCTTGAACGACCCGCCGCGCGACTACAGCGTCTACGACATGTCCTGGACGGGGACGGGGGCCGCCCTGGTGTCGACCATGGACGACCTCAACCGCTTCTACGGCAAGCTGCTCGGCGGCGAGATCGTCAACCGGTCGTCGCTGGCGGAGATGCAGCGCACGATCCCGGTCATCGCCCTCGACGGAACGACCATCCAGTACGGCCTGGGTCTGCACAAGGTCGACATCCAGGGTTGCGGCACCTTCTGGGGCCACGACGGCACGGTCTGGGGGGCCGGAACGATCTCCCTGACCCGGGACGACGGCAAGCGCCAGATGTCCGTCGCGATCAACCTCCAGAGGTGGAACGCGCCGGACTCCTCCGGGAAGCCGCAGCACCACCCCATCGACGACGCGCTGCCGGCGCTGTACCGGCAGGCGATGTGCGGTGGCGCCCGCTGAGGAGGAGGCTCCTCGACCCGGCGACGGGTCAGTGCCCGGACCGGCGGCCGTCGGCCCTGCGCCGGAAGGAGTCGATCAGGAGCGACAGGGCCGCGGTCACGGCCAGACTCCCGATCATGACCTGGCCCACCCCGACGACGAAGAGCCCGCTCGAATCGTCGGACCAGTCGTAGGCGGCGGCAACGGTCAACCCGGCCGTGGTACCGCGTACCACGGCCGCGACGTGCCCCCGGGAAGCCGCCCAGCACACCGGTACCAGCAGGGTCAGCCCGAGCCCCAGCACCTGCCACGCCTCGTACGGGCCGGTCACCGAACCGTCGGGGTGTACGTCACGGTGCTGGTCCCAGCCCAGCCAGGCGGCCCAGGCCGCCATCGCGAGCCCGGCCAGGAGCAGGGTCGCCGACAATCGGGGGGAGGGGCTTCGAAGTCGATCGCGCATGCCATCAGTGTTCCGGCTCCCCCACACCCCCGTCAGAGCACGGGTACTCAACTCCTCCTGAGTAGTCCGTCCCGTCGGGTGCCGCCGGCCCGCTCGGCGAGCCGGCCGTCCGGCGGCGAGGCCGGGGCGGGAGGGGTTCGCTCGCGCTCAGCCGGCGGCCGCGCCGAACCACTTCGTCAGGTGGCCTCGGAGTTCCTCCTGATCCTCACCGACGCACGCCACGTGGCCGTCCGGCCGCAACAGCACCGCGGACACGTCCAGTTCCTCGCTCGCGTCGACGACGTGGTCGACCCGGTCCGCCCAGCCCTCGACCGAGAGTCGGCCCGTCCGGTCGAGGAGCAGCCCGCGGCCGCCGTGCATCAGCTCGTAGAGGTGGCCTTGCTTCAGCTCCACGTCCCGCATCCGCGCGCCGAGCAGTTCATGGCCCTCGCCGAAGTCGTACCGGACCCCGACCGCGGTGATCATCTCGGTCACGTACCGGTTCACCTCCTCGAAGTCCATCAGCTTCGAGAACAGCTCCCGCAGCGCGGTCGCGCCCGGGTCGGTCCCCAGCAGCGTGATCTGCGCGCGGGTGTTGTCCAGCACGCGGGCGCCCACCGGGTGCCGTTCGGAGTGGTAGGTGTCCAGCAGGTCCTCCGGAGCCCAGCCGTCGACCGCGCCGGCCAGCTTCCAGCCGAGGTTGAACGCGTCCTGGATGCCGAGGTTGAGCCCCTGCCCGCCGGTCGGCGGGTGGATGTGGGCCGCGTCGCCGGCCAGCAGCACCCGGCCGACCCGGTAGCGCTCGGCCTGCCGGGTGGCATCGCCGAACCGGGACAGCCAACGCGGCGAGTGCACGCCGAAGTCGGTGCCCGCGTACGCCCGCAACTGCTCCCGGAACTCCTCCAGGGTCGGCGCGGTCACACGGTCCTCGGCCACGCCGTCGGCGGGCACCACGATGCGGTACGTACCGTCCGCGTTGGCGACGGCGCCGAACCGCAGCTGGGTCTTGCGGACCTCGGCAACCGCGGCGGCGATCGTCGCCGGATCCTCGGTCACCTCCATGTCCCCCAACAGCGTCTCCACCGTGGCGGGTTCGCCGGGGAAACCCACGCCGAGCCGCTTGCGGACCGTGCTGCGGCCGCCGTCGCACCCGACGAGGTAGCGCGAGCGAAGGTGAGTCCCGTCGGCCAGCTCGACGGTCACCCCGTGCTCGTCCTGGCTCAGCCCGACCAGTTCACAGCCGCGCCGGATCTCGGCACCGAGTTCGAGCGCACGCTCGCCCAGCAACCGCTCGGTGACCGGCTGCGGGGTCGCGAGGCCGTAGGGGTGCCCCGTGTCCAACCGGTCCGGCCACGGCTTGATGATGCCGCCGAACAGGCCGCCGACCTGGAACTTCTCGCTGACCGCGAGGAACCGGTCCAGCAGGCCGCGCTGAGCCGTCATCTCGACGCTGCGCGCGTGCAGGCCTTGCCCGCGGGACTGCCCGGTCGGCTCGGTCAACTTCTCCAGCACGACCACGTGCACGCCGTGCAGCCGCAGTTCGCAGGCCAGCATCAGGCCGGTCGGTCCACCGCCGGCAATGATCACGTCAATCATGGAAGGCCCATCTCCGCAGGTTTCTGGCTCGGGCCGACGATTCTGCGGCAGGAAGGGGGCCTTGCCGCAAGCCCCCCAGTGCGCTATAAGTTGAGAGTGGCAAGGAGTGGGTTACCTCCTTGCCTTTCTCTTTTTGTCGGCCCCGCACGCGCGCGGTGCTCCGGCCCCCCACCGTTCGGTGCGATACCTCGTCGACGATCATGAGCGCAGAACGCAACGAGGGAGCCGTCGAGACCATGACCGCAGCAACGCCCGGGCCGAGAGACAGCGGGACCGATCCGAGCCTGATCTTGCTCACGAGTGAGCGCCGACAGCTGATCAACCTGGCCTACCGGCTGCTCGGCTCACTGGCCGAGGCCGAGGATGCCGTGCAGGAGACCTACGTACGCTGGTACGCCATGTCCCGGGAGCAGCAGGAGGCCATCGAATCCCCCGGCGCCTGGTTGACGAAGGTGGCCGGCCGGATATGTCTCGACCTGCTCGGCTCGGCGCGGGCCCGGCGCGAGAGTTACGTGGGCGAATGGGTCCCGGAGCCGCTGCCCGACCGCACGGAGTGGATGAGCGGGCGGCCGGATGACGGCAGGGGCGATCCTGCCGACCGGGTCACCTTGGACGAGTCGGTCGACATGGCCTTCCTCGTCGTGCTCGAGTCGATGACCCCGGCCGAACGGGTCTCCTTCATCCTGCACGACGTCTTCCGGTACCCCTTCACCGAAGTGGCCTCGATCGTCGGCCGCACCCCGGCGGCCTGTCGGCAACTGGCTACGTCCGCGCGGCGTCGTATCCGAGCGGCCCGCACCCCCGCGGCTCCGACCCACCAACAGGCGGGCGTCATACGTGATTTCAAGCAGGCATGGGAGACCAAGGACATCGCCGCCCTGATCGGCCTGCTCGACCCCGCCGCCACGATGATCGCCGACGGCGGCGGCCTGGTCGGCGCCGCGCTCCGGCCGGTGGCGGGCAGCGAGCGGATCGCCCGCTACATCGTCGAGATCGGCACCAGGGCGCCCGGCCTGACGCTCCTGGAGCGTTCGGTCAACGGCCGACCCGGTCTCGTGGCCCAGAACGGTGGGGTGACGGTTACGGTCGCCGCGTTCGCCCTCACCGATGACCGGATCACGCACATCTGGGCGGTCCGCAACCCCGAGAAGCTCCGCCCGTGGTCCCCGGACCACGATCCGGCGAAACCGGCTCCGTTGACGCTCCCGCTCCCGCCGAACGCCGCACCGTCGGACCTGCTGCCGCCGCTCTGAACACGCCGGCCCGGGTCGCGGTCATCCCGCTCCGGGCCGTCGGCTCAGCCGCGTTCGCGGAGGTACGCCTCCAGCTCGGCGGCCCCGCTCAGCATCGCCCGTCCGCGGGCGGACAGCCGGCCGCGCCAGTCGCCCAGCGCGGCTTCCAACGGCTCCAGCCCGCCTGCCGCCCGTACTTGGGCGATCAGCGGGGCGATCTGCTCCAGCAGGTAGCCGCCCCGCCTGAGCTGGTGGGCCAGCCTGGCGTCCCGTACGTCGGCCTCGTCGTAGACGCGGTACCCGGTCAGCGGGTCGCGGCGCGGGTGCACCAGCCCGGCGCGCTCCCATTTTCGCAGCGTCGCCGGCCGGATGCCGAGTTCGGCCGCCAGAGCTCCGACGAACGTGCCGCCGCGCCCGCCCGGCGCCGCGTCGGATGCGGACGCGGCGCCGGCCGGCAGGTCGCGCAGGGCGCTCTCGACGGCCCGGAGTGTTCGCCGGTCGTCGAGCAGCTGGGCGTGGCTCTCGTCGATGAGGTGGAACGCCTCGTCCGCCTCGCCCTCGTTCACGGCGCGCATGATCGCCGTGGCCGTCCCGTGTCCGTGGCCGGGCAGCAGGGCGAGGAACGCGCTCAGGGCGTGCGCGTGGAGCGGGGTGTAGGTGCGGTAGCCGTGGGGGGTGCGATCGGCGGCCGGAAGGATGCCGGCCTCCTCGTAGTTCCTGACGGCCTGGGTCGACAGGCCGTGCCCGCGCGCGAGGTCGATCGGCCTGAGCTGTCCGCCGTTTTGAAGGTTTCGCACCAAAGGCCTGCCGAAATCGCCGAAAAGTTTCAATCGAAGGTTCAACGATACCGTTGAAGCCATGGCTACCGACATCAAGGACACCATCCATGCCGTCGAGGCTGCCGCCGTCCTGCGGCTGCTCCCGGCCCGGCCGCGCATGCTCGCCCTGGGCGAGCCCACACACGGCGAGGACGCCCTGCTCGACCTGCGCAACGAGCTCTTCCGGCAGCTCGTCGAGCAGGAGGGCTACCGGACGATCGCGATCGAGAGCGACTGCATGACGGGCCTGGTCGTGGACGACCACGTCACCTCGGGCGCGGGCACCCTCGACGAGGTCATGGAGCAGGGGTTCAGCCACGGCTGGGGCACCTCCGCCGCCAACCGCGAGCTCGTGCGCTGGATGCGCGCCTACAACGAGGGCCGGCCCGCGGCCGAGCGCGTCCGCTTCGCCGGTTTCGACGGCCCACTGGAGATCACCGGCGCCGCGAGCCCCCGCCAGGCCCTCACCGCACTCCACGGCCACCTCTCGGCCCGGGTGGACGCGGACCTGCTCCCCTGCACCGCGCAAACGCTCGACCGCCTGCTGGGGCCCGACGACCGGTGGACCGATCCCGCCGCGATGATGGACCCCGCCCGGTCCGTGGGGCAGTCGCCCGAGGCCGCTCGGCTGCGGCTGCTCGCCGACGATCTGGTGGCGCTGCTCGACACGCAGACTCCACACCTGATCACGGCGACATCGCGGGAGGACCTGGACCGGGCACGCCTGTACGGGCGCACCGCGATGGGCCTGCTGCGCTACCACCACTGGATGGCCGACACCTCACCGGCCCGCATGACCCGGCTGGCGGGACTGAGGGACCTGATGATGGCCCACAACCTCCTCGCCCTCGCCGCCAGGGGCCCGGCGCTCGTCCACGCCCACAACTCCCATCTCCAGCGGGAGAAGAGCACGATGCGGATGGGCGGGATGCCGCTGGAGTGGTGGGGCGCGGGCGCGCTGGTGAGCGCCCGGCTCGGCGCGGAGTACGCCTTCGTGGCCACGGCCGTCGGCACGATCCGGCACCAGGGAGTGGACACCCCGCCGCCGGACACCGTCGAAGGCCTCCTGTACACGCTCCCCGAGGACCGCTGCGTCGTCGACGCCCGCCTGCTGGCCACCGCCCTCGGCGACACGCGGCCCGCCCCCCGCGTGTCCCCCTGGTTCGGCTACGCCCCGCTCGACCCGGCCCACCTGGCGGACAGCGACGGCCTCGTGTTCGTCAAGGACGTCCCCCGGAGCCCGTCCTCACACGGTGGCCTTCAGGGCAGGAATTCGTAGAACGGGCCGTCAGGCGCGAAGTTGCGAGAACACAACGTCACGTCCCTGCCCTTGAGATAGGCCAGCAACCACTCACTGAACGTCATCTCGTAGAGGGTCCAGGCCGGACTGTCGAACTCCTGGACCACGACGCGCCAGGGCGACGAGGAGTCGTCGGGGATGCGAAGGAAAACCGCCTCGCCCGTCGAGGCCGACGCCACCGGTATCAGATCCCCGGGATTCGCCCCCACCGGACTCGGCAGGAACTCCGCCATGTCCTCCTCGCGCCAGAGCTCGAGATCCCCGCTGATGGTTCTTCCCAGATCGTGCAGAAGGTGGCCGGCGGGGTGGTTCAGATACAGCTGTTTGTTGATCATGACCGATCCGTAGGCGTCCACGATCTCACGGAAGTCCTCGGGAAATTCGGTACCGAGTTCCCGCTCCAGCTCGGTCCACGGAGCCGGATCGGACCAGTTGAACCGGGGTTCGCCCAACAGGGCCGTGATCTCTGGAAGCGTAGCCATCACCGGGCTCCTCTCAACGCGTCGAGTCGATTCCCGTACGGGAATTGATAGCGGTACGGGAGCGATTCCCCTCGGCCCACCGGGTCGCCATGGCGCGGATCACATGCGGTGGGATCCCCGGGTTGAGGACGGCGTCCCCGACCGCCTCGGGATCGTGCAACCGCGCCGTGAGGACGCGCGCGGGAAGGCTCCGCTGCCGAAGGACGATGCTGCGGATGGAGTCGTCCGGGTCCTCGGTCAGGCGGGCCGCGTCGACGAGGGCCAGGCGCGGGTCCTCCGCCGCCCGGTGGCGCACCTCCGGATCACGGTCCCGGGCGAAACGGGCGACGAGTTCGGGGGTCGCGAGCGGGTCGTCCAGCGCGAGGCGTCGCATCCGCCCGTGCGGGTCGTCGGCGTACCGCAGCAGGCCTTCCCGGGGGAAGTTGGGGTGCGTGCGGGGGCGCCCCGGGGAGGACAGGCTGCCGGTCCACCACGTCCACACCCGCAGCAGCATCTCGGCGGGGGCGTCCTCGCAGGACTCCGCGAGGAACAGCTGGACGACCCGGTCCGGATCCCAGGCCAGCCGGTGGACCACGTCCGGCGGGAGCCGCCGCGCCCGGGCCACGCTCCGGCGCACCAGGACGTGCGAGGAGGCGGCGAGCCGTCGCATGGCCTCCGGATCCTCGTGGAGCTCCGCGACCCACGGCAGGGTGTGCGAAAGGCCGCGCGGATCGATGTCCACCCGGATCGCGGCCCGCTGCTCCTCCGTGAGGTCGGCGCGGAGCGCGACCGTGCTGCGCACCCCGTCATCGGTGTCCCCGGCGAGCCGGGCCACGGTCTCGGGGTCGAGGCGGGGGTTGGCGGCGAGCGCCGTACGCAGGCGCGCGTCGCCGCTCGCCAGGAGGTGTTCGACGAGGTCGGGGCCGAGGCGGCAGTGTTCGACGGCACGCTCCCCCGGCTCCTCGCGTTCGAAGACCTCCCGCGGCATCGGCTGGTCCTCGTGGTGCCGCAGCAGCGCCTCGGTCCGTACGCCGGCCGCCTCGTCGGTGAGCAGTGCCTCGCGGCGGTCGGCCGACAGCACGGGCCAGGCCGCGCGGCAGGCCACCACCCGGACACCGGCGTCGCGGTCCTCCGTCAGCGCGGCGGCGTGGCGTGGGGGCAGGCCCGTCAGCCCGGCGGCCTCGGCCCGGACGCGGGGGGACGGATCGGCGACCAGGATCGCGTACGTCTCCTCCTCCAGCGCGGTGCGCCGGTCCGCGGCGAGCATGGCGAGGATCCAGCGCTCCCGTTCGGTGTCGGCCGCGCGGACCAGCCGGGCCCAGTGGGCGGGGGTCAGGCGCGTCTCCATCTCGGCGACCTCGAGCCTGACCCTCGGATCCGGGTGCGCCAGGACCGCCTCGACGAGCTCGTCCGGCGGGAGCCGCCGAGCCCGACGCGGGGTGCTGAGGAGCAGCTCCCGACGGATGCCCTCCGGGGTGTTCCGGTTCGAGGCGAGGGCGTCGGCCCAGGCGTCGAGGGCGGCGGGGTCCGGGTGGGGACCGGCCAGGAAGCCGGCCCAGGCCGCCGCGGCCTCCTCGGCGCTCTCCCGGGCCGCGGATTCGGCCGCCGCGTCGATCCGCGCGCCGACCTCGGGCAGGACGACCAGCCGTCGGGCTCCGGCGGCGCCGGGCACCGTACCGGCGAAGGTCTCGCCGTCCGGCGCGGACAGGAGCAGCCCGCGTGGGTCGGGGTCGACCCCGGTGAGGAGACCGGTGAGGGCCCGGACCGGGTCGGCGGCGAGGATCCGGACCCGGCGCCACGCCTTGCCCATGCAGCCGCGGGGGGCGTGCGGGCCGGTGAACGCGAGCAGGAACTCACGGCCTCCGCCGAGTACGAGCCCGGCCGCCTCGGCCGGCCCGACGGCGTCGGTCTCGTCCGCCGCGGCCAGCAGTCGCCGCGCCGTGGCGGCCTTCCGTATCCCCGGAAGCCACCAGGTGCCCAGGGGCTCCAGCCCCATGCCGGCGAGCAGCGCCTCGTAGCTCTCACCGTCCCGCAGCCTGTCGTCGTCCACGTCTGCCGTGTCCCCTCCCCCTCGTACGTCCGGTCATCATCTCCGGAGCCTTCGGGTACCCGGTGGGCAGGGGTGCCTCGGCTCCCGGTCGCCGCACTAGGCTTCCGCCGTGAACGACGTGAACGACAGCACACATGGCATACGGATCAGGCCGGGCGGCCCGGCCGACGCGCCGGCCATCCTGGACATGCTCGACTCCGCGGTGGCCTGGATGAACGCTCGCGGCAACACCGAGCAGTGGGGCACGACGCCGTATTCGAAGAAGCCCGGCGGGGTGGCGCGGGTCGAGCGGTACACGACCGAGAACTCCCCGTACATAGCGGAGTTGGACGGAACACCTGTCGGAGCCCTGGTGTTGGACACCGGGCCGAGCCCGCAGATGCCGATCGCGCCGGCCGGGGAACCCGAGCGGTACGTCCGGCTACTGGTCTCCGACCGACGGTACGCCGGCCTGGGCGTCGGGGAGGCGTTGCTGGCCCGTGCCGTCGAGGAGACCCGGCGGGCCGGCGTCGAGGTGCTGCGGGTGGACTGCTGGGCGGGTGGCGGGGGCGAACTGGTCGCGTACTACGAGCGCAACGGTTTCACCCGCACCGACCGTTTCCTCTCCGAGGCGTGGCCGGGACAGGTGCTGGCCCGGCGGGTCGGCTGACGGGTCGCCCGCGCGGCGGATCTGCTCAGGGAGCGGCCGGATCCAGCAGGTGGGGGCCGTTGTTGCGGACGCTGTTGACGGCGGTCGAGACCGCCGTCACCGCGAGGAGGCCTCCGCCCGGGGTGTGGAGGAGGGCGCGGAGATCCGCCGTGTCCTGGTGGGCGGGGTCGAGCCAGGTGTCGTAGTCCCCCGGGTCGAGGGCCAGCGGCATGCGGGGGTGGACGCGGCCCGCCCGGTCGGTGGCCTCGGTGGTGATGATCGTGGCCGTGGTCAGCCAGGCCGCAGGGTCGTCGTCGTCCTTGACGGCCGGGTCGCGCCAGAACTCGTACAGCCCGGCCATGGCCATCACCCCCGCGTCCTCGGGGCGGATGAAGTACGGCTGCTTGTAGGCCTTGGCCGAGCCCGTGGCGGGCACGGCAACCCATTCGTAGAAGCCGTCCGCGGGCAGCAGGCACCGGCGCCGGGTGAACGCGCGCCGGTACGCCGGCTTCTCGTGCACGGTCTCCACCCTCGCGTTGATCATCCGCGAGCCGACCGTCGGATCCTTCGCCCACGACGGCACCAGGCCCCACCGCACCGGCCTCAGCCGCCGGGCCACCTCCCCGGTCTCGCGGTCGGCACGCTCCAGGACCGCCCACACGTCGTCGGTCGGGGCAACGTTCCACGAGGGTCCGAGTTCCGCGGCCCCGGGATCCCGCTCGGCGTCGAAGAGGCCCGCGAGGTCCTCGGGGGCCCGGGAGGAGGCATATCGGCCGCACATACCCCCACCCTGCCACCCCGACGAAGGAAACGGGCCGAGAACACACCTGTCGGCGTGCGCGGCCGACGCCCCCGCGGCCTCGGGCACGCCGAGGAGGCGTGGGCGGCGTCGTCGGGCGCGGTCGGCGTGAAGTCCACGCCCTCGGGGTACTTGTCGGGCAGGGTGTTGCACCACCCGGCCCGGCTCGTTTCGGCACGCGGACGCCGGCGTGTCGCTCCCGGGGCCGCGCGGCCGCCGTGGTCGCGCCCCACCACAACGGGCCGCGGCCGAACCGTAAACCTCCTCCCGCTCGTTCCTCTGAGACAGCGGCCGACGTCGCTGTCGTCCCACACCCGAGGAGCCCTCGTGTCCGTGCTCCCCACGATCGCCGTGGTCCTCGCCGCCTGGTTCGCCGCCGGCCTCGTCGTCGCCGCGCTGTACGCCGCCGTGCGCCGCCGTCACGTCCGGCGCCGGCGGGCGGTGGCGTCCGTACTCGACGGCGCCGCCGGCGGGCGGTGCGCGGAGGCCGCGGACGCCGGCGATCTGAGCACCTCGGCCTGATCCGTCAGCGGAGGTCGAGCCGCATCAGGATCCGGGGATGGCCGGCCAGCACCGAGGTGGTGTCGGCGGCATGGACGAAGCCGGCGCGTTCGAAGTTCTTCCGGATCCCGGCGTACGCCATCGTCAGGTCGACCTTGGCACCACCGTTGTCGAGGGGGTACGCCTCGATCGCCGGTGCTCCGTGGGAGCGGGCGAACTCGACGGCGCCGGCGATGAGGGCGTGCGAGATCCCCTGCTTGCGATGGCCGGGGCGTACGCGGATGCACCACAACGACCAGACCGGCAGGTCGTCCACGTGCGGGATCTTCCGGCTGTGCGCGTAGGCGGTGTCCGCGCGCGGCGCCACCGCGGCCCAGCCGACCGGCTCGTCGCCGTCGTACGCGATCACTCCGGGAGGGAGCTCCGCACGGCACAGTTCGGCGACGTACTCACCGCGGGCCGGCCCGCGGAGCTCGTTGTTGAGCTTGGACGGGATCCGGTAGCTCAGGCACCAGCAGACGTTGGACTCGGGTGACTTCGGTCCGAGCAGCCGGCGGACGTCCTCGAAGACCGAGGCCGGACGAACTTCGATGGTCATGTCCCCACAGTGCCACGAGCGCGTCCATGTCGGAGGCAGCCCGGCAGGCACGGCGGATGCCGGCCGCTCGGGTGTCGGTGGTGCCGCGTGCGGTCACCACATGGTTGATCGGAGGCGCCCCTTGGCATCGCTGCACGACTTCAAGACGTGGGGGCCCGTGCTGCGGCTCCTGCTGACCGACGACGCGGAGCGGCGCGCTGCCGGCACCGTCCGGGTGGCGGGACGCATCGGCCGAAGTGGCTGGAGCCTGGCCCTGCGAGGCCGGATGTCGTCGGCCGAGCGGGACGCGGTGGGGCACGTACGGCGGGCGCTCGCGCGCGACGGCGGAGGAGGTGGCCGCCGCCGAAGCGCGCCTCGGCGTGACGCTGCCCGAAGAGCTCAAGGTGCTGTACCGGGTGACACGGGGTCGCTGGGAGGACTGGGGCGACGACCACGAGGCGGCGGCCCGCGTCTGCCGGGCGATCGGTTACGACCTCTCCGCCCTGGACCACCTGCACAGCGTCGACACCGCGACCCGTCACCCCCGCTGGGGATCCGACGCGACGAAGGCGGTCGTCACCGGGCCCGACGACGCGGTGCAAGGCCTCGCCGGCTCGCCCGGCTGGATCGTCTTCGGGGGCAACGGCGGCGACGCACTGGCGGTCGACCTGACACCCGGCCCGCGCGGACACTCGTCGACCGGGTCCGGCGCGCCTGGGGTCTGCCGGACCTGTCCGCGTGACGGGTGTGAGGGCCGGGTGTGCGGGCCGGAGTGTTACGAGGTCACCGCGCGCTCCCCGCCGGCGGCGAGGAGGCGCCGAAGCCAGCGGGTACGGGCCTCGCGCGCGTCCCGGCTGACGGCCGCGTGCGGTGCCAAGCCGTCGAAGCCGTGGAATCCGCCTGGCCACACGTGCAGTTCGGCCTGGCCGCCTGCCTGCCAGATCGCGTTCGCGTACGCGATGTCCTCGTCCCGGAACATCTCGGCCGACCCGACGTCGATGTAGGCCGGGGGAAGTCCGGAGAGGTCGGTGGCCCGGGCGGGGGCCGCGTACGGCGGCAGGTCCGCCGCACCGTAGCGGTCACCGAGCAGTGCCTTCCACACGGTCGTGTGGGAGGTGAGGTCCCACACGCCGAGGCCCGACATCTGTCGGCTGGAGAACGTGCCGGCGCGGTCGTCGAGCATCGGGCACAGGAGCAGTTGCCCCAGGGCGCCGGGACCGCCGCGGTCACGGGCCAGTAGGGCGAGGGCCGCGGCGAGGCCGCCGCCGGCGCTCTTTCCGCCGATGACGATGCGGTCCGCGTCGATGCCGAGTTCGGTCGCGTGTCGGGCCGCCCAGACGAGCCCGGCGTAGCAGTCCTCCAGCGGTTCCGGGTACCGCGCCCGCGGCGCCAGGCGGTACTCGACCGAAATGACGGCCAGTTCGAGGGGGAGGGCCCACTCGCGCAGGATCCGTGGCAGCACGGACCACGCGTTGCCCATGACCATGGCGCCTCCGTGCATGTAGTACAGCAGCGGCAGCGGCCCTGCGAGCCCGGACGGCCGCGCGCTCACGAGCGTGACGTCCGGCCCGCCGGGCGGTCCCGGCACGCACAGCTCCGTCACCTCGAACAGGCCGTCGGCGCGCAGGTCCTCGGCCGTCGGCCGGGGCCGGGTCGTGGCGTCCCGCTCCTTCCGGGCTTCGAGGTTGTCCGGGGTGATCGGCTCCCTCGCCGCCTCGCCCAACGCCGCCAGTGCGACGCTCAGTTCGGGGTCGAACGGTGGTGCCGCCTTCGGTGTCGGAACGCGACCGACTCGCCTGAGACCCATACGGTCCAGCCAATCACACCGCCGGGCGGCGGAGTCCGGCAAGTGGACACGCACCGGGCCGCGTGGGCCGTTTCAGGCCACGAGGGCGGCCGCCTGCGTCCGCGCGTGGTCGAGCCAGGTCGCGCGTTCCTCCTCGGCCGAGTCGGTGACGGTACGGAAGACGACCCGGCGCACATCGCCGACTCCGACGTACGGGAGGACGCACGCGGACCAGATCCTTTGCAACGGGTCGCCGAACTCGTCCTGTTCCCGGTCGGCGGGGGTGTCGGAGGTGTTCAGCACGAGAGCCCTGCCCGCCTTGAGCAGGCCGGCGGGTTCACCCTCCGCGGTGCCCAGCTTGTAGGCCACTCCGGGCGCGAGTACGCGCTGCACCCAGCCCGTCAGGACGGCGGGCGGCATGCCCCACCAGTTCGGGTGGACGAACACCATGGCGTCCAGCGTGGCGACTTCCGTTCGGTGCAGGGCCACCTGCGCGTCGTGGGCGCGCGGGACCGAATCGACCGTGCCGGTCTCTTCGGCGGTCAGCAGCGGCGCGAACCCTTCGGCGTAGAGGTCGTGCGCCAACACCTCGGATCCCCGCCCGCGCAGCTCCTCCACGACGGCATCGAAGATCGCGTGGTTGAAGCTACCCGGCCGCGGGTGCGCGAGATACACACCAGTACGCATCGTTCCCCCAGTCGACGGCCGACCACTCGGCGCTCGGAACACCGGTGATCGACACTATCCCTTCGGCCCCCTCCTCACGGGCCCTTTCAGGAGGCCGTGCGGAAGGCGGTCGCGCGGACGCCGGCGCCGCACAGCGCGAAGTTGCCACCGTCGTCGGGTGATCCGTAGCCCGGTCGCCCCAGGCGCTGGGCGCTGTTCGCCACGGGACGAGGTGCCCGCTGCGGCCGCGGGCACGGCGCTCGGACCCACCGCACGGCCCGTGCGCCTCCGTGTCCAGCGTGAGACCATCCCGACTCGGGTGCGCGTCAGAGGGCGGCGTACCGAAGCGACGCCAACCCGGTGGGACGGGCGAGTCAAACGCATCCGCAGTTGCTGCCGTAGAGGACGAACCAGAGGGCGAGCACGACGAGGACGGTCAGCAGCGTCGCCCCTATTCGTCGCACCCGCAGCGGTCCCGGACTCCGCCAGGCGGTGATGGCCGTGACCGAGCCGATGAGCAACACGGCCACCGCGCCGAGGGTGAGTTCCGGGCTCTTGCTCCAACCCCAGATCAGGCCCAGGCCGATTCCGGCGAGCAGCAGGCAGCTCACTGTCTGCACGATGAATTCGCCGACGAAATCCGCGAGGACCTCCTTGATTCCTTCCCCGACCCTCCGCAGCAGGCCGTGCTGGTGCTTCGGCACGGTGATGTGAGCCGCCGGTGCGGGCGATGCGTCGTCCGGTGTCGTTGTCATGGCGCCCCCTGACCGTTTGACGGTGTGAATGCCGCCGAGGTGGTCATGGTCGCAGTCGCGGGCGCGAGATCCCGAGCCGAACGGGCCGTTCCCCTGTCGCATCCGGCCAACCGGCGCGGACAGTTCAGTGCGGGAGCACCCAGCCCGGCGCCCAGGTGCCGGTGCCGGCGGCGGCGTGGGCGGGCGCCGGGGTGGCGAGGTGGGCGCGGAGGGTGGCCAGGGCCGGGTGGGGGTTGTCGCGGTGCCAGAGGAGGGAGTGCGGGTATACGGGGGTCGGGTCGGTCACCGGGATGCGGCGCAGGCCGTGGTCGGCGGGCCAGACGAGGCGGGTCTGCTCGCCCATGAAGGTGGCCAGGGCCGGGGTGTCGGCGACGGTGTCGAGGAGCGCGTCGGAGCCGAAGTTGGGGCCGGTCGCCTCGATCGTGAGGCCGAACTCGGCGGCGAGGTCGTCGTAGTAGGCGGTCCACTCGGTACCGGGGACGATGCCGGGCATCCAGATCCGGTGCCCGGCGAGCCGAGCGAGGTGCACCGACCGGGCGCCGGCCAGCGCGTGCGCCGGGCCTGTGAGGAGCTGGAGCGGCTCGTCGAGCACTCGGACGGACTCGATGTCCTCGGGAAGGGGCCGGCCGGGCACGGCGACGGCGCGGAAGGACGCGTCGATCGCACCGGACCGGAGGGCGGCGACGGCCGTCTCCACGTCGAACAGCATCACCACGTCGAGCTCGACCTCGGGGTGCGCGCGGTGGAAACCGCGCATCAGGCCCGACGGCGCGACGCGCGAGGCGATCACGTCGACGCGCAGCGGACGGCGACCGGGGCGCACGGACCCGACCGCGCGCTCGGCGACGCGCAGCAGCTCGCGCGCGTGGGGCAGGAACGCCTGCCCGTCGATGGTGAGCTCGGCGCCGCGCGCGGTGCGCGTGAACAGCCGTACGCCAAGCCGGCGCTCCAGCGCGGCGATGCGCTTGGAGACGGCCTGCTGGGTGACCGCCAGCTCGGCGGCGGCCTCCTGGAACTGCCCCGCGTCGGCGGCGACGACGAAGGTCCGGACGGTGTCGAGGTCCATCGCCACAGGATATGTCCACAACCGTTGGTTGTGGCCAGGCGGTGTCGCGGTTGTTTGACCTCGCGGTGAGCCGCTCGCTTTGATGCTTCCGATCGCGGATCAGTTGTGCGGGTGAGTTGGCGAGGGCGGTGGGCATGAGGAGCGGGCACCGGCTGGGGCGGCGGTTCGGGTGGCTCTGGGGGGCGTACGGGACCAGCTCCCTGGGTACGTGGCTCGCCTTCGGCGCGTTCCCGCTGATCGCCATCCAGGTGCTGCACGCCGGACCGGCGGAGGTCGCCGCGCTGTCCGCCGTGGGGGCCGCGGTGGGCGCGGCCGTCGCGGTGCCGCTCGGTCCGTGGGTGGAGTTCCGCCGCAAGCGGCCGGTACTGATCACGATGGACCTGGTGCGGTTCGCGGCGCTGCTGACGATCCCCGCCGCGTTCGCGCTCGGCGTGCTCACCTTCGTCCAGCTCCTTCTGGTCTCGGTCGTCGTCGCGGCGGCCGACATCACCTTCCGCGCCGCCTCCGGCGCGTTCCTGAAGACACTGCTGCCGGCCGAGGACCTGCTCGTGGCCAACGCCCGGTTCGAGTCCACGGCCTGGACGACCACGATCGTGGGACCTCCGCTGGGCGGCGCCGCGATCGGACTCCTCGGTCCGGTGGCGACGGTGGTGGCCGACGCGGTCAGCTACCTGCTCTCGGCCCTGGGCATCCGCGCGATGGGCGGACACGAGCCGCCGCCCGAGCGCCGGGAGCCCGCGCGCATGCGGGCCGGGGACCTGCTCGACGGCTGGCGCTACATCCTCGCCGACGCGACGCTGCGTCCGCTGTTCTTCAACACCGCCTTGTTCAACGGCCTGGTGATGGCCGCCTCGCCGCTGCTGGCCGTCCTGATGCTCGGCCGACTCGGGTTCGCACCATGGCAGTACGGCCTCGCGTTCGCCGCGCCCTCGATCGGCGGGCTGCTCGGAGCGCGGCTGGCCCGACCGCTCGTCACCCGGTTCGGGCAGCACCGGGTCCTGGTCGCGACCGGGGCGCTGCGCGCGATCTGGCCCGTCGGCCTGGTCTTCCTGGGGCCGGGCACCGGAGGGCTGCTACTGGTGACGGGCGTCGAGTTCGGGCTCATCTTCTGCTGCGGGGTCTTCAATCCCGTCTACGCCACCCACCGCCTCGAGCGCACCGCGACCGACCGGGTCGCCCGCACACTGTCCGCCTGGGCGGTGACGGTCAAGGCCTCGACCGCCCTCCTGACCGCCGTCTGGGGCGTGCTGGGCGTCCTGCTCGGCCCGCGCACGGCCATCGGCCTGGCCGGCGTGCTCCTGCTGGCGACCCCGCTGCTGCTCCCCCGCCGCGCGGCGGCGCGGCTCTCCGAGCCGGACCCGGAACCGGAACGCGCCTGACGGGCCGCCCGACGCCGGGTCACGGCTGGAAGGCTGCCAGGAACGCCCGGGTCGCGGGTGTGGGGTTGAACCTGCTCCAGGCGAGGTACTCGACACGGCTCGGGCCGTCGGTGAGCGGGAGCGCGCGGACGGTCGGGGCGGCTCGGCCGATCGCGGCGGGGAGGAGGGCGACGGCGAGGCCGCGGCCGACGATCCGCGTCATCAGCTCGACGGACATCATCTCGTAGGCCACGTCGCGCTCCAACTCCGCCGCTTCGAAGGCCTGATCACTCTGCACCCGGCCCGGCGAGCCGGCGGGGAAGTCGACGAAGGGCGACTCGGCGAGCTGGTGGAGGGTGACCTGGTCGTGGTCGGCGAGCTCGTGCGTGGGCGACACCACGGCGACGAGCGGTTCCCGGGCGAGTTCCAGAGCCTCGACGCCCTGCGGCTCGTGGCCGGCCGGCAGGCCGAGGAAGGCCACGTCCAGGTCTCCGGCGGCGACCTCGGCGGTCATGACGTCGCTGGCTCCGACGTGCAGGCCCACTCGGACCTGCGGGTGCCGCTCGCGGAACCGTTGGAGCACCTCGGCGATGTCGACCGCGACCACGGTGGGGATGGTCCCGATCGCCAGCCGGCCGCGGACGTCGCCCACCGCCGCGGCCGCGTCGGCGACGGCCCGCTCGGCAGCCTCCAGGCATTGCCGCGCGCCGACGAGGAACGCCTCGCCGGCCGGAGTGAGCTCCACCCGCCGACTGGTCCGGGCGAACAGCTTCGCCCCCACCTCACGCTCCAGGTTCCCGATCTGGCGGCTCAGTGCCGATTGGGCGACGAAGCAACGCGCGGCGGCCCGGGTGAAGTTCCGGGTCTCGGCGACCGCGACGACGTACCGCAGCTGTCTGAGTTCCACGTGATCCATCTTTCAATGCGATCGGTCCGATGACAACCATGTGTTGGACGCATGGAAGGCAGCGGGCCGAGACTGCCCGCATGACCACTTCCCCGCCCCGACAGCAGGCACCGGCGCCCGCGCCGGCCCCACGCCCCGCAGCCGCACGCCGGGCGGGCGGCACCGTCGCGCTGATCGCCGCCACGGCCATCGCGCCGGCCGCGTGGGGGACGACGTACGCGGTGACGACGGAGCTTCTGCCGCCCGACCACCCGCTGTTCGCCGCTCTGCTGCGGTCACTGCCCGGCGGGCTGCTGCTCCTGCTGGTCACCCGCGTACTGCCGCGCGGCGCGTGGTGGTGGAAGGCCGCCGCGCTCGGCACCCTCAACATCAGTGCCGTCTACGCCTTCCTCTTCGTGGCCGCCGAGTTGCTTCCCGGCGGTGTCGCGGGGACCCTCTCCGCCGTCCAGCCGATCATGGTCGCGGGGCTGGCGGTGGCGGTGCTGCGGGAGCGGCCCTCGGTCTGGCGCATCGGTTGGGGCGTCGCGGGAGTGGTCGGCGTGGGGCTCGTGATCCTCGGACCGAACGCGCGGCTCGACGGCGTCGGGGTGTTCGCGGGGCTCGCGGGGGCCGGTTCGATGGCGCTGGGGATCGTACTCACCAAGCACTGGCGCCGTCCCGCCGGCGTCGGCCCGGCGGCGCTCGCCGGCTGGCAGCTGACGGCCGGTGGACTCGTCCTGCTCCCGCTCGCCGTCGTCTTCGAAGGAGCTCCCCCGCGCCTCGACGGATCCGCGGTGGCCGGCTACCTGTGGCTCGGCACCGTGGGCGGCTTCATCGCCCACGTGCTGTGGTTCCGTGGTCTCGGGCGCCTGCCGGTCACCGCGACGGCCATGCTCGTCCTGCTGTCACCCTTGGTCGCCGCGCTCATCGGCGCGCTGATGCTCGGCGAGGCCTTCACGCTCGGCCAGTTCGCCGGATTCGGCCTCGCCCTGGCGGCACTCGTCGCCGGCCAGCTCGACCCGAGTCGATCGCGGTCCCCGCATTAGCCCTGCGGGCGTGGCTCTCGACCGACAGGGTGTGGGAGTGTGGGTGCCATGGCGGAGCGTGAGGTGGTCATTCGGGCGCTGGACAGGCCCGGGGACCTGGGCTGGGTGGTGCTGGCGCACGGCGAGCTCTACGACCGCGAGTTCGGCTGGGACACCGACTTCGAGGCACTGGTCGCCCGGATCGTCGCCGACTACGCGGAGGCGAAGGCCCCCGGACCGCAGGCGGCATGGATCGCCGAGGTCGACGGGGCACGGGCCGGCTGCGTGTTCTGCGTACGCGGGGACGAGCGGACGGCGAAGCTGCGACTGCTGCTCGTCGACCCCGCGGCGCGCGGGCTGGGCCTGGGGGCCCGGCTGGTCGAGGAGTGCCTGGGGTTCGCGCGGGAGGCCGGGTACGAGTCGATCACCCTCTGGACCAACGACGTCCTGGGCTCGGCCCGGCGCATCTACCAGAAGCAGGGCTTCGAGCTCGTCGCCGAAGAGCCCCACCACAGCTTCGGGCACGACCTCATCGGCCAGACCTGGCAGCGCCGCCTCTAGTGCTGTGGCCGGAAAGGTTTGCCGGGGCGCGGTGTTCGGTGCGGTGCATCGCAAGGCGGAGGACCGCGGCTCGTACTGGACGTACTTGCGCGGTCCGACAACGCGGCGAGGTGCCGTGCCGAGCGCCGTGACCCGGTGAAGCTTTCCGGTCACAGCACTAGAAGTGGGCCAGGGGCTCGCCGCGGGCAGTGCCGCGTGTTCGGTGTGCGGCGCGACGCGGCGTCAGCCGCCGCCGGAGCGGGAGCTGCGGAAGGTGCGCCGGTAGGCGTCCGGGGGTACGCCGATGGTGCGGTTGAAGTGCCGGCGCAGGGATGCGGCGGTGCCCATGCCGGTGGCCTCGGCGATGGTGTCGACGCTGTCGCCGGTGGTCTCCAGCAGCTCCTGGGCCCGCCGGATCCGCTGCGTCAGCAGCCATTGCAGCGGGGTGGTGCCGGTCACCGACCGGAAGTGCCGGCCCAGGTGGCGCGAGCTCATGTTCGCCCGCCGGGCCAGGTCCTCCACGGTCAGCGCGCGGTCGAGGCGTTCGATGGCCCAGGGGAGCAGGTCGGCCAGCGGGTGGTCGTCCTGGGCGGGCACCGGGGCCGGGACGAACTGGGCCTGCCCGCCCGCCCGGTGCGGGGGCACGACCAGGCGGCGGGCGAGGGCGTTGGCGATCGCCGAGCCGTGGTCGAGGCGGACCAGGTGCAGGCAGAGGTCCATGGCGGCGGCTTTGCCGGCGGAAGTGAGGACGCTGCCGCTGTCCACGTAGAGCACGTCCGGGTCGACCTCCACCCCCGGATAGCGGTCGGCCAGGGCCTGGGTGTGCGCCCAGTGCGTGGTCGCGCGCCGGCCGTCCAGCAGCCCGGCGGCCGCCAGGATGAACGCGCCGGTGCACAGGGAGGCCACCCGCGCGCCCGCCTCGTGGGCCGCGCGCACCGCGTCGACCAGTTCGGCCGGCGGGTCCACGTCGACGTCGGCCCAGCCGGGGACGATCACCAGGTCGGCGTGCGGCAGCCGGTCGAGCCCGCTGTCGGGCTCCATCCGGAACCTGCCGAGCCGCACGGCGCCCGGCCCGCAGACGGCGAGGCTGTACCAGGGGTCCGCCACGCCGGACAGGTCGTAGCCGAAGACCTCGCACGCCAAGGACAGTTCGAAGTGCAGCATCCCGTCGGTGACGGCCAGCGCGACAGTGGTCATGTCCGAAATTGTACGGGCCATGTCGTTCCGGACACTCGCGCCGATCACGCACCGCCCGCATGATGTTCACAGTTCAACAGTCAAGCGCGGTGGGAGAAGCTGATGAGTGCAGGTCAGACGGTCCGGACGGTTGCGGTGTTCGGCGCCTACGGGCACACCGGCAGGTTCGTGGTGGCGGAGTTGCTGGAGCGCGGCTTCCGCCCGATCGCGTCCGGTCGCGACGCGGAGAAGCTGCGGGAACTCGCGGCCTCCCACCCGGGGCTCGACATCCGCCCGGCGTCGGTCGACGACCCGGCCGCGCTCGACCGCGCACTGGTCGGAGCGGACGCCGTGATCAACACCGCCGGGCCCTTCGCCACGACCGGCGCCCCGGTGATCGAGGCGGCGCTGCGCGCCGGGATCCCGTACGTGGACGTGGCGGCCGAGATCGAGGCGAACGTCGACACGTTCACGCAGTACGCGGACCGTGCCCGGGCCGCGGGCACCGTGGTGATCCCCGCGATGGCCTTCTTCGGCGGACTCGGCGACCTGCTGGTCACCGCGGCGATGGGCGACTGGACACGGGCCGACGAGGTGCACGTCGCGTACGGGCTGAACAGCTGGCACCCCACCGCCGGGACCCGCGCCGCGGGTGCGGTCTCCGGGGAGCGCAGGGAGGGCCGGCGCGTCCGCTTCAGCGACGGACGGCTGCAGTACCACGAGGACGCCCTGCCGACCCTGAAGTGGGCCTTCCCCGAACCGATGGGGGCCCGGGAGGTGATCGGCGAGTTCACCATGGCCGATGTGGTCACCGTCCCCAGCCACCTGGCCGTCTCCGAGGTGCGCACCTACATGACCGTCGAGGCGGCCGGTGAACTGGCGGCGCCGGACACCCCGGCCCCGACCGCCGTCGACGAGCGCGGCCGGTCCGCGCAGTCCTTCCTCGTCGACGTCGTCGTGCGCTCCGGCGGCGAGGAGCGGCGCGCCGTGGCGAGCGGCCGGGACATCTACGCCGTCAGCGCGCCGCTCGCGGTGGAGGCGGTCCACCGCGTCGTCACCGGACGGACCACCACGGCCGCCGGTGTCGCCTCCGCCGGAGCGATCTTCGACGCCCCCGAGTTCCTCCGCGCCCTGTCGGGCCACGTGGAGTTCGAACTGCGCCGGTAGATCCCCCTGTCAGGACCCGACGTACGCCGCGAGGTGCTCGCCGGTGAGGGTGGAGCGGCCGGCGACGAGGTCGGCGGGCGTCCCCTCGAAGACGATCCGGCCGCCGTCGTGACCGGCGCCGGGGCCGAGGTCGATGATCCAGTCGGCGTGCGCCATGACCGCCGGGTGGTGCTCGACGACGATCACCGACTTGCCGGAGTCGACGAGCCGGTCGAGCAGGCCGAGCAACTGCTCCACGTCGGCGAGGTGGAGGCCGGTGGTCGGCTCGTCGAGGACGTAGACGCCGCCCTTGTCGGACATGTGCGTGGCCAGCTTGAGCCGCTGCCGCTCGCCGCCGGACAGGGTGGTGAGCGGCTGGCCGAGGCTGAGGTAGCCGAGCCCGACGTCGGCGAGCCGCTCCAGGATCTTGTGCGCGGCCGGAGTGCGCGCCTCGCTGTCGGCATCGCCGAAGAACGCCTCGGCCTCGGTCACCGACATCGCGAGGACTTCGCTGATGTCGCGGCCGCCGAGGTGGTACTCCAGCACCGATGCGTCGAACCGCTTGCCCTCGCACTCCTCGCAGGTGGTGGCGACCCCCGCCATCATCGCCAGGTCGGTGTAGATGACGCCGGCGCCGTTGCAGTTGGGGCAGGCGCCCTCGGAGTTGGCACTGAACAGCGCCGGCTTGACGCCGTTGACCTTGGCGAAGGCCTTGCGGATCGGGTCGAGCAACCCGGTGTACGTCGCCGGGTTGCTGCGCCGCGAGCCGCGGATCGGGGCCTGGTCGATCGACACCACCCCTTCGCCGGGCGGGATCGAGCCGTGCACGAGCGAGCTCTTGCCGGAGCCGGCGACCCCGGTGACGACGCAGAGCACGCCGAGCGGGACGTCGACGTCGACTTCGCGCAGGTTGTGCGCCGTCGCGCCGCGGATCTCCAGCGTGCCGGTGGCCGTCCGCGTCTTCTCCTTCACGGCGGCCCGGTCGTCGAGGTGCCGGCCGGTGATGGTGCCACCGGCCCGCAGCCCCTGGACGGTGCCCTCGAAGCAGACGGTGCCGCCCGCCTGACCCGCGCCGGGGCCGAGGTCGACGACGTGGTCGGCGATCGCGATCGTCTGCGGCTTGTGCTCCACGACGAGCACCGTGTTGCCCTTGTCCCGCAGGCGCAGCAGCAGGTCGTTCATCCGGCTGATGTCGTGCGGGTGCAGGCCCGTGGTGGGCTCGTCGAAGACGTACGTGACGTCGGTGAGCGAGGAGCCGAGGTGGCGGATCATCTTGACGCGCTGTGCCTCGCCGCCCGACAACGTGCCCGCCGGCCGGTCGAGGGCGAGGTAGCCGAGGCCGATCTCCGTGAACGAGTCGAGGGTGTGTCGCAGCGAGTCGAGCAGCGGCGCCACCGAGGGCTCGCGGACGCCGCGCACCCATTCGGCCAGGTCGCTGATCTGCATCGCGCAGGCGTCGGCGATGCTGATCCCCTTGATCTTCGAGGACCGGGCCCCTTCGCTGAGCCGGGTGCCGTCGCACTCGGGGCAGGTGGTGAACGTGACCGCCCGGTCCACGAACGCCCGGATGTGCGACTGCATGCCCTCCTTGTCCTTGGCGAGCATCGACTTCTGGATCCGGGAGATCAGGCCCTCGTACGTCATGTTGATGCCCGCGATCTTCATCCTGGTCGGCTCGCGGTGCAGGAAGTCGTGGAGCTCCTTCTTCGTGTACTTGCGGATCGGCTTGTCCGGGTCGAAGAAGCCCGACTCGCTGTAGAGCCGGGAGTTCCAGCCGCCCCCCGTGTAGCCGGGGACGGTGATCGCGCCCTCGGCGAGCGACTTGGTGTCGTCGTAGAGCTGGGTCAGGTCGAGATCGGTGACCGCGCCCCGGCCCTCGCAGCGCGGACACATGCCGCCGGTGATGCTGAAGCTGCGGCGCTCCTTCACCTTCTGTCCGGCGCGCTCCATGGTGACCGCGCCCGCTCCGCTGATCGAGGCGACGTTGAAGGAGAAGGCCTTGGGCGAGCCGATGTGCGGCTTGCCGAGGCGGCTGAAGAGGATGCGCAGCATCGCGTTGGCGTCCGTGGCGGTGCCGACCGTGGAGCGGGGGTCGGCGCCCATCCGCTGCTGGTCGACAGTGATCACGGTGGTCAGCCCGTCGAGGACGTCGACCTCGGGCCGCGCCAGGGTCGGCATGAAGCCCTGCACGAAGGCGCTGTAGGTCTCGTTGATCAGCCGCTGCGACTCCGCGGCGATCGTGTCGAACACCAGCGAGCTCTTGCCCGAGCCGGACACGCCGGTGAACACCGTCAGTCGGCGCTTCGGGATCTCGATGCTGACGTCCTTGAGGTTGTTCTCGCGCGCACCGTGCACGCGGATCAAGCCGTGACTGTCGGCAACGTGCGGCGCGGGCGACTTCGAGTCCGTCCTCGTGGCCTTGCTCATCGTGTCTCCATCTGTGCGCGGGATCGTGCGGAGCATCTGTTCGATCTAATCAGTTTCGAGCTGGGCTCAGCTCGTTGATCCGGATCAAGTTGCCCGCGGGATCGCGGAACGCGCAGTCGCGTACGCCGTAGGGCTGTTCGGTGGGTTCCTGGACGAACTCCGCTCCCCCGGCCTTCAGCCGCTCGAAGGTGCCGTCGAGGTCGTTGGTGCCCAGGGTGATGCGGGCGTAGGTGCCCTTGGCCATCATCTCGACGACGGTACGGCGCTCGTCCTCGGTGATGCCGGGGTCGGCGGCCGGCGGCTCCAGCACGATGGCCGTGCCGGGCCGGCCGGCGGGGCCGACCGTGATCCAGCGCATCGCGCCCTGCCCGACGTCACCCAGCACCTCGAAGCCGAGGAGGCCGCGGTAGAAGGCCAGGGAGGCTTCGGGGTCGGTGTGCGGAAGGAATGTCCAGTGAACGGTGATGTCTGTGTTGTCCATGTCCCTCACGCTAGCCGCGCCCCCGTGACCAGGGCTTCTCCAATCCTGATCGGTTCGGGCCGAGCCCGGCGGATGGATCATTCACGGGTACGGAGTGCCTCGCGCGGCACCTGGGCGAACTCCGCGGCGGCGCCCTGCCGGCCGTACTCGCCGCCCGTCCCGCTTGCCGTCGTCCTCGGCCGGCAGCCCGAACTGGTCGGGCGACGGGAGCAGCTCGTCGGCCCGGTCGGCCGAGAAGGGCCCCTTGCGGGACACCACGGAGAAGAACTCGACCATCGCCGGCCCCGCGCCGAGGGCTTCGATCACGCGCCGCAGGTCGTCGGCGTGCTCCTCGGGCGTGTTCTCCGGTGCGCCGTCGGTGCGGGGGCTGCGGCCCACACCCCGCGGGTCGTAGGTGACCACCGTACGGTCGGTGAAGTACGACGCCAGGGTGGCGAATCCGGCGGCGGCGTCCGTCGTCGCAGGGGTAGACCGCCGCCGCCACCGGAACTCATCGACCCCGCACGAAGTTCTTCGGGGTCCGCCCGGCGACGATCACGCCGGCGGCGCGTGTGACCATGTCCCTTCGGCACATCCGCACCTCATGGGGGGACCATGCGCACCCGCACCACCACCGCCACGACCGGCCTCGTTGCCGCGCTCGCAACGATGCTGCTCCTGGGCGGGTGCACCGCTGCGGGCGGGACCCGGAGCGGTCCGGCGACTCCCCCGGCTTCCGCGCCCGCGCCGGGCGGCGGAACCGGCTTCGACGGGCCCCGGCCTCAGGACCAGAACCTGCTGGCATGGACGGGCGACCCCAATGACGCGGGGCACGTCACCGCGCAGTCGGCCGCGGGCGTCGCCGGGCGCGTCACCCTGGTACGGATCGTCCTGCGCGAGCAGATCACCTGGTCGAACATCTGGCTGGGCCTGGCCGGCATCGACCCGAACGCCCAGCTCGCCAACTGCTACCTCGGTGTGTACGACGCCAACGGTGCCCTGGTCGCGACCACCGAGGACATCTCGCCCCAGCTGATGACCGACGCGATCGCCAAGCCCTTCGCCCTCGCCAAGCCGTTCACAGCCGCCCCCGGAACGTACTTCATCGCCCTTCTGCTCAACGGCAATTGGGCCACCAACGGGCTCACGCTCAAGGCCACGGGGGCCGGCATCTCGGTCAACGCCGGTCTGGCGCCGCCGCAGCTCCGCTACAGCACCGTGCTGACCGGTCAGACCTCGCTGCCGCGCACGGTGAACCTCGCGGAACAGTCCACCAGCACCATCAACACGGGCTGGGCCAGCCAGTGGTACGCGATTTCCTGAGCTTGATCACCGGTCGGCCTGCGCGGCCGTGCGCGTGGTCCCGTCGGACCCACCCTGTGTCGCGCAGGCCGTGTCGTGGCCCGAGCGGCGCGTACGCTCCGCCCATGCGGCCACGGGCGGCCCGGCCGCGCCCAGAGCCGCGAAGAACACGCCGAGCAGCAGCCAGCCGGCGTGTCCGAGTCCGAGGACTGCCGTCGTGAGGACCACCGGAGCCAGGGCCTGCCCGGCGTCGAAGCCGATGCCGAAGAAGCCCTGGTACTGCCCTTGGGCGTGGTCGGGGGCGAGACCGAAGCCGAGCGCGTAGCCGCCCGAGGACTCCCATACCTCTCCGAGACTGTGCACGCAGACGGCGAGGACGGCGAGCCCCGGCGCGATCCAGGCCGGAACGTCCGCGGTCAGGGCCATCAAGGGGCAGCTGACCAGGAAGAGCAGCCCCGCGAGGCGGAACGCCCGGCCGCCCTGGCGCGGTGTTTCCACCCGGGAGCCGATCCTGCTCTGGAGCAGCACGCACACCCCGCTGTTGACCGCGTAGACCGCCGCCACGGTCCAGCGGGGCGCGTCGGTGTGGGCGGAGAGCCAGACCGGCAGGAGCAGGGAGACGGTCTGGTACTGCAGGCCCATGGCGCCGTAGAGCACGGTGAAGGACACGAACGGCCGGTCGGCCAGGACGGCCCATCCGTGGTGCTCCTTGGGCCGGGGCAGGGGCCGGTAGTCCGGGAGCCCGATCAGGGCGATCAGGCCGGCGCAGGCGAAGCTGGCGGCGTTGGCGAGGATGAGCGCGGTGTATGCCGGGCGGGTGTCGACCGAGACGGCGAAGGCGGCACCGACGGTGCCCAGGACCACGCCGAGGTTGACGAACGTGCGGAGTTTCGCCCTGAACGCGGCCGGGCGTTCACCGCCGGCACGGGCGATGAGCGCCCCGCCCGCGGCGCCGCTCGCCGTTGCCGCCAGCCGGTCCAGGGTGGCGATGAGCGTGAACGTGACCCAGTCGTGGATGAAGACGAACGCGGCCATCGTCGCGGCCTGCATCGTGAGGGACGTCAGCCAGACCGTGCGCGGCCCGTACCGGTCGGCCAGGTTCCCGGCCGGGATACCGGCCAGCAGCCCGACCAGCCCGGCGATCGTGAGGCCTACACCGACCTGTACGGCGGGCAGGTGCACCACCAGCGTGAAGTAGAGCACCGCAGCGGTGTTGAACAACCCGTTGCCCACCCGGCTGACGAAGCTCGCGACGATGAGGGCACGCTGCGGACCGTTCGGCGCCGACAAGCGGGACATTCCTGGTCTGGACCTCTCCCCGATCATGCGGATGAGGCTAACAGCGCCCCCTGGGGGCACGGCCCTGTACCCGGCCCGATGTGGTAGTCGCGGTGGAGGAGGATCCGTTCCACCTCTTCACCCCGGGCCCGGGCAGCAGCGGCCGGGCGGGTGTCCACCAGCTCCAGCAGCGCGGCCGGCGCCTGCGTGGCGAGGCCGCGGCCCCAGTACTCGGGGCCGATGGCGTACGTCACTCGCGCTCGTCCGGCGGCCCGTAGACGGCGACGTGCCCGACCACCTCGCCGTCACGGAGGACCGTGCGCAGCGTCACGGCCGGGTCGTCGCGAACCTTGGCCCAGTGCGTGTCGAAGTCCCCCCGGTCGTAGTGGTATCCCCGGGTCACGCCCGCCACCTGCTGGAGCCCCGGGTCGGAGAGCTGACTTCAGAAGACCGCGAGGTCGCCGTCCTGTGTCTCGCGCAGTGTCACACCCATCGGTCCGTCCGTCCGTCCGTTCGTTCGTGCGTCGATTCGTCGATCAGTCGACGTGGGTGGCGATGGCCCGCGCGCAGAGCAGGGACTCCGTGTGGGTCGTGTCCACCTCCAGGTCGTAGTACACGTCCTCGTGCACCAGGTCGGCCTGCGACTCCGCCATCCCCCGGGCCCGGTCTCCCCGGGCGATCTCGCGGCCGGCGGCGACGGCGCTCTCGCACCGGACGCCCACCCACAGCACGGGCAGTCCGTCCAGGGCCTTCTGCCACCGCTGCTGGGACGCCGCCGCGCCGAGGAAGACGTCGTCGACGATGATCCTGGCGCCTGCCCGGGCCATGGCCACGATGCCCTCCGTCCAGGCCGCCTCCAGTGCCCGGAACTCCGCGCCGACGCTCACCTCGCCGTCGGCGCCGATGCTGATTCCCTCGTCCGCCGCCTGCATCCGTGCGGGCATCGCGTCGACGAACGAATCGCATCCGAACGCCAGCCACGGATCGGGCAGTACGTCCTGCAAGCAGCGCACGATCCCGGACTTCCCCGAGCTGGAACCACCGTTGAGAATGATCATCTGAATCGTCACCGCGCCACAGTAGATCGCTGCCCACGCGGCGCGTGGCGATTTACGGCAGCCGCTATTCGGGGGCGTAGCGTCCGGCCAGCGCGGCGACCGCATCCGCGACGGCGCTGCGGAGTTCGGGCGGGCCGAGGACCTCGGCTTCGGGGCCGAGGCGGAGCAGGTCGCCGACCGCGACGGCGTTCGTCTCGACCGGGAGGTGGACGAGGAGCCGGCCCTCGGCGTCGACGTCCGCTCCGGCCGCCTCCGCGTCCGCGAGGGCGCGTGCGCCCGCCGAGCCGAAGTGCATGGGCAGCAGTTTCCGGGCGCGCGGGGAGAGCCGTAGGACGGCGGTCTGTCGCATGAGGGAGCCCTCCAGGCGGCGGGAGCTCTCCTGCCAGTATCCGGCGAGGTCGAAGCCGGCCGGCCGTTCGAAGCCCTCGTCCAGGGTCTCCACGGCCAGGAACCGCCCCACGCGGTAGGTCCGCACCGCCTCGTCCGCCAGGGCCACGAGGTACCAGATGCCGCCCTTGACCACGAGACCGAGCGGACTCAGCTGCCGGTGGACCTCGCCGCCCCAGCGGCGGTAGTGGGTGCGCAGGATCCGCTGGTCCCACACCGCCTGGGCGATCCGCGCGAGGTGCGGTACCGGGTCGGCGTCGCGGAACCAGGCCGGGGCGTCCAGATGGAACCGGGCCTGGATCTGCCGGGCCCGGGAGGCGAGTTCGGCGGGCAGCGACGCCTGGAGCTTCAGCTGGGCGGCGGCCAGGTCCGCGCCGAGGCCGAGTTCTCCAGCGGGGCCGGGCACGCCGGCGAGGAAGAGGGAGCCGGCCTGGGCGTCTGTGAGGCCGGTGAGCCGCGTGCGGTAGCCGTCCATCAGCCGGTATCCGCCGGCCGGGCCCCGGTCGGCGTGCACCGGGACTCCGGAGGCTCCGAGGGCCTCGATGTCCCGGTAGACGGTACGGACCGACACCTCCAGTTCGGCGGCGAGCTCGGGGGCGGTCATGCGGCCGCGGTTCTGGAGGAGCAGGAGCAGGGAGAGGAGCCGGTCGGCGCGCATGCCGCTCATTGTCCGGGATACCTGACAGGAGGTGTCAGGTACCCCGGGCAGGCTGTTCTCACGCCGGCGGCACGGACTGCCCGCCGGCCGACGGACCGACGCACAGCACCAGGAGGACCACCATGTCCAAGCCCCCGCAGACAGCCGGCCGCTTCACCTTCGCCGACTGGGAGGAACACCCCGTCGGCCCGGCGGACACCACGCCGCGGCTCGCCCGCGCCGCGGTGACCAATTCCTTCTCCGGCGCGATCGAGGCCCCGGGCACCAGCTGCTCGTACACGATCACGTACACCGGGGAGACGGCCGGCGCGTACGCCGGCATGGAGCTGCTGTCCGGCAGCGTCGAGGGCCGCAAGGGGACGTTCGTCCTGGAGGAGCGCGGCGAATTCGACGCCTCCGGCACCCGTTGCCGCTTCGAGGTGGTACCGGGCTCCGGCACCGGTGAACTGACCGGGCTTTCGGGCTCCGGCGGCTTCACCCACCGTCACGGCGAGGAGTCCGTCGAGTACACGTTCACGTACGTGCTGGACTAGGGCCTGTCGTCAAATTCCCGTCGTCGCCCGAAGGGCGGCCCCGCGGCGTCTGGTGCGTGCTCTCGGCGTGCCGGGCGGAAGCCCACGTACTGGACGTATTTGGGCTTTCGCCCGGTGCGGCGAGAGTGCGTGCCAGACGTCGCGGGGCAGACGGGAATTTGACGACAGGCCCTACGGCCTGTCCGAGGCTCAGTCCGTCACGGCCCGGCGCACGGCCGCGCCGAGTGCGGCTATCTGGCGCTGCGAGATCTCGGCGGACGTGATCGCCTGCGACCCGTGGAAGGTGCCGGGCCATTGGTGCAGCTCGACGGAGACGCCCGACTGCAGCAGGCGCAACGCGTATTCGATGGCCTCGTCGCGGTTCGGGTCGAACTCCGCGGTGGCGATGTAGGCCGGTGGCAGGCCGGACAGGTCCGTGGCGCGGGCCGGGGCCGCGTAGGGTGTGGCCGGCTGGGAGCCCAGATAGTGCCGCCACGATGCGGCGGTGTTCTCGCGGGTCGCCCAGGGCGTGTCGGTGAAGTTCCGCTGGGACCACGTCTCCTGCCGGTCGTCCAGTGAGGCTTCGTTGAGCAGCTGGAAGCGGATCGACGGCCCCTGCTGGTCGCGGGCCCGCAACGCCACCGCTGTCGCGAGGTTCGCGCCGGCGCTGTGACCGCCGACCGCGATGCGTTCCGGGTCGATGTCGAGCTCGGCGGCGTGCTCGGCCGTCCAGTTCAGCACGGCATAGGCGTCGTCGAGGGCGGCCGGGAAGCGGTGCTCGGGCGCCAGCCGGTAGTCCACGGAGACCACCACCGCACCGGAGAGCCGCGCCATCCCGGCGGCCCACGGGTGCTCGGTGTCCAGGTCGCCCGAGACCCTTCCCCCGCCGTGCAGCCAGACGATGGCGCCGCGGGCCTGCAGCGGGCGGTAGATCCGCACCGGTACGCCGGGATCGGCGGGCACCGTGCGGTCCTCGATCTCCAGGCCCGTGGTGTCGGCCGCCGGCCTCGCGGCGGCGAGCGCGGCGTAGTTCTTGCGCACGGCGAGCGGGTCGCTCAGGTCTTCCGCGGGGAGCAGCGGGACGAATGCTTCGAGTTCGGGATTCATGTCGGCCATCCTCACGGCCCTCGCCCGCGGTTTCATCCGACATCCGTCGGGCGTCCTGCCCGGATCACGCACCGTTCGGCGCCCGCTCCGCGCCGAGGGGCCATATCCTCCTGCCATGGAGGCACTGGCGGTACGGCTGTCGGGACTGGATCCGTACGTCGACGGCGTGATCCGAGTCGTCGCGTTCTACGACACGTTGATGCGCCGTCGGGTGGATCTGGCGGCGCTCACCCGGGCCTCGGCGGGCCTGGCCGAGTGCGTGGCCGGGGTCCGGCTGCACGGCACCGGGCGGGTGATCCGCGTCGCGCCCGACGGCCGGGAGGCGGTCGCGCCGGCGCAACCCGCGTCCGGCACGGGGCCGATCCTCCTCGACGACGAGGAGATCGGCACGGTGTGGCTGGAGCGCGCCGGCCCGCCCGGCCCGCTCGACGGGGCGCTGCTGGAGCGGTTCGCCCTCGCCGCCGCCGCGGCCGCCGAGCGCTACGGCCCGGCCCGCACCACCATGGCCGATCCGGCCCTCGTGGAGCTGGCGATCGGCGCGGACACGGACGAGGCGGGCCGGGCCCGGGCGTTGCGGCTCCTGGGGTTCGCCGCCGACCTGCCGGTCCACGTGGTCGCCGTACGGTCGCGGCTGCCGCTCGACCAGGTCGGCGGCCTGATCTGCCCGGCCCGCCCCGTGAAGGCGGCCGTACTCGCCGACGTGGGCGTCATCCTGGCGACCACCGTGGACCGGGCCCGGTTTCCGAGGGACGTACGCGCGGGCATCGGCGCCGCGGAAAGCCCCGACCGCTCCTGGCGGGAGGCCCGCACCGCCCTCCGCTTCACCACTCCGCGCCGGCCGGTCGTGGGTTACGACGAGCTGGGAGCCTTGGCACTGCTGGCCGAGATACCGCGGGGCGCGTCCCGCGACAACGCCGATGTGGCCGCCATCGCCCGAATCGCGGCCAACCCGGAGGACTTGGAGACTCTGGAGGCCTACTGCGCCACCGGCTCGCTGCGCCGCGCCGCCGACGTGCTCCACCTGCACCACAGCAGCGTCGCCCGCCGGCTCGACCACCTCACGAAGGCGATGGGCGTCGAACTCACCGAACCCACCGGTCTGGTGCGGGCCGGCTTGGCCCTCACCGCTTGGCGACTCCTCGACGACTCGTGAGGGCCGGGGCCGGCCCGAGGCAGCGTGGTGTCGCCGCAGCGGTCGGCCCGCCGTTGTCCGGTCCGCCGCCGTCACCCGGTCCGCCGCCGTTACCCGGTCCGACGGCGTAGCGCCGACACGTCGGCCAGGATCTCGTCCGCCGCCCGCTCCCCCGTCTCCACGGCTCCGTTGAGGAACCCCTGGAAGTCGACGGACGTGTGCTCGCCCGCGAAGTGGCAGTTCCCCTCCCTCTCGCGCTCGATGCCCGCGAACCGGGTGTACTGCCCCACCTTCCAGTACGAGTACGAGCCCTTCGTCCAGGGATGGCCCGGCCAGAAATCGATCGTCGCCCGGCCGTTCCACTGCGTGCTGATCCCGGGCAGGACCGGTTCGATCTGGCGGAGGAAGCGGCGCGCCCGGGTGTCGGACGTGCCGGTGGCGAAACTCGCCCCGATCGTGCCGCCCGTGTAGTCGACGAGGATGCCCGACCTCCCCGGCTGGGCGCGGCTCACGTCCCAGGTGCTCTGGTAGCCCCGGTCGGAGAACGTCTCGCCATTGGACCCGAGGAATTCCCAGTACCGTGTCGCGAACTGGAGGTGGAGCTTCGAGTTCGTGCCCATGCCCATTTCGGTGATCGCCGTCCGCTTCAGGTCGCGGAAGCCGGCCTGCGTGAAGTCGACCGACGAGCGGAGGATCGAGAACGGCAGCGCGAGTACGACCTTGTCGGCGGGCACGTCCGTCACCGTGAGCCCCTGCCTGAAGGTGAGGGTGTAGCCGGTGTCGGCGTTCAGCCTGATCGCCACGAGTTCGGAGCCGAGCCTGATCTGCCCGGGGAGGGCCGTGGCGAGGCGGGCCGGAATCTGATCGTTGCCCCCGGTCACGTGGTACTTCTCGTTCGAGGCACCGAAGATGCGCAGCCGCCCTTGGCCCCGGTAGCCGAGCAGGTACAGGAGGTTGAGCGCGCTCTGCCCGCTGCTGTCGGCTCCGTACTCGATGGTGTAGGCGACGTCCAGCAACTGCCCGAGCTTCGAGGTGATTCCGCCGGGGACGCTCTCGTTGATCCAGTCGACGATCGACATCCGGTCGAGCTGACGCCCCCGCGGCGTGCTGCTGTTGTAGAGCGTCGGATAGCCGGCCGCCACGACGTCCGCGTGCAGCTTCCGCCAGACCCGCCTCAAGTCGACGGACGCCTCGGCGAACGTGTAGGGGGCGCCGTCGAAATATCCGAGTGACTCCGTGCCGTTGCGCTCGGCGGCCAGGAGGTTGTCCAGGGTGAGCCGGAGCTCGCCGACGAGCCGCCGGATCGCCGTATGGCCCTGGTCGATCAGTTCTCCACCGCGTTCGGTGAGCTGCCCCTCCGCGAAGGCCCCGCGCAGGGTCCAGCAGCGGCCGCCCACCCGGTCCGATGCCTCGTGCACCTGCGCGGTGTGGCCGGCCTGCTTGAGCCGGTAGGCGGCGGTGAGGCCCGCGAGGCCCGCGCCGACGACCACGATCCGGGGGGCGGTCGCGGCGTTCGCCGCGCTCGCGGGCGCAGTCCACGGCCCCAGGGCGCTCGCGCCGGCGGCAGCGAGGCCGAGCAGCCCGGCATCACGGAGCAGCTGCCTGCGCGGCAGAGCCCGAGGATCGCCCAGTGCGGCGGCCAGGGTCTGGAGTGACTGCGCGAGCGGCGTGCGGGCCATGGGACACCCGATCTTCCTGGAGGCGGCGGCTCGCCTGAGCGATGGTTCGGCACGATCCTCCTGCGCCCGCGGCGGGATCCGACCGCACGACACCGCGGGTACCCGCACTGCCGCTCCAATGGCCGACGCCCTCCGACGTCCCCACGGGGTCGCCGGGCCGGCTCCGGAAACGGCCGCCGCAGCCTCCCGGGCGCGGCCGACAGCGCCCTGGGTTAGGTTGGCCGGCGTGACATCACGGGGGCGGCAGCATCGGTACGTGGGGCCGGCGGAGTTGCGAGGCCTTGTCCGGCCGGAGGCCGTGGGGCGAAGCATTCGCTCGGCCGCGGACTTGGACCTTTGGGTCTCGGCCGTGGCCGCGGCGGAACCGGCCGAGCCCTTCACGTTCGTCGTGGACTCGGCGGGTGTGCTGCGGCTCGCGCCGCGCCGGAGCGAGCACGTGGCGTGTGCCGGGGGTGGAACGGTTCTGGCTGCCGGGGAGATGGGCTTCCGTCAGGAGTCCGGGCGGTGGGTGGTCGCCGAGGTGAGCAACCAGTCGACCGGGTACTGCCCGGACGTCGCCTCGTGGGCGGCCGTCGCGGACGCTCTGGACGCGATCGGGATCGCGCGCCCTGCCGCCTTCACCCACGAAGTGGTGTTCCGGCGTTGTCCCGCCTGCCGTGAGCTGAACATCGTGCGCGACGAGGACTACGTGTGCGTCTTCTGCGGTGCGGGGCTGCCGGAGGAGTGGAACGTGGACGGCTTCGCGCACGGCGGGTGATGCCGCGGGCCTGGTGGCCGACGTGGTCGTGGCACCGGGTGGCCTCGGCGTGCCGGTCGACGCGGCCGGGCCCGCAGGCGGCCGCGCGGTCACAGCGCCGGGGTACCGGGCCGGACCAGGGGCGGGTTGAGCCGGGCGAAGCCCTCCTGGCGTTCGTACGGGAAGTACGGGTACGGGGCCGGCCTGTGGCTCGCGGCGTCGAGACGGGCGGTTTGTTCGGGGGTCAGGGTCCAGCCGATCGCGCCGATGTTCTGGCGGAGTTGGGCCTCGTCGCGGGCGCCGACGATGACGGAGGACACCGTGGGGCGGGCGAGGAGCCAGTTGAGGGCCACTTGGGGGATGCTCCGGCCGGTCTCCCGCGCGACCTCGTCGAGGGCGTCGACCACGTCGTAGAGGTGGCCCTCCTCGACGGGCGGGCCGTAGTCGGCCGTCCGGTGCAGGCGGCTCTGCGGCGGCAGCGGCCGGCCGCGGCGCAGTTTGCCCGTCAGGCGGCCCCAGCCCAGCGGGCTCCAGACCATGGCGCCGACGCCCTGGTCGTGGCCGAGGGGCATCAACTCCCATTCGTAGTCGCGGCCGATGAGGGAGTAGTAGACCTGGTGGGCCACGTACCGGGGGAAGCCCTGCTTCTCGGCGGCGGAGAGGGACTTCATCAGCTGCCAGCCCGCGAAGTTGGAGACGCCGACGTAGCGGATCTTCCCGGCCCGCACCAGCTGGTCGAGCGTGGAGAGAACTTCCTCGACCGGGGTGGCTGCGTCGAAGGCGTGCAGCTGGAAGAAGTCTATGTAGTCGGTGCCGAGCCGGCGCAGGGCGTCCTCCGTCGCCCTGATCAGACGTGAGCGGGAGGTACCGGAGTCACCGGGTCCGTCGCCCATCGGCAAGCCCGCCTTGGTGGACAGCAGGACCTCGTCGCGCCGACCCTTGACGGCCTGTCCCAGGACCTCCTCCGAGGCGCCGGCCGAGTACACGTCGGCGGTGTCGAACATCGTGATGCCGACCTCCAGGCAGATGTCCACGAGCCGGCGCGCCTCCTGCGCGTCCGTGGTGCCCCAGGCGCCGAACAGCGGACCCCGGCCGCCGAACGTGCCGGCGCCGAAGCTGAGGGCGGGGACCTTGAGGCCTGACGTGCCGAGTTGCCTGTATTCCATGATGGATCCCTCCAGCAAGCAGTAATGGAACCGTAGACCCGTTAAGCTGGGTTCAACGTAGCAGGAGATCCGCACTAATGGAACCGGAGTGCCGTTATGACGCCCAGTGATGCCGTCGAGCCGGGGACCGTACGCCCCGGGGGCCGGACCGCCCGGGTCCGGGCCGCGGTCCTGGAGGCGGCCGGGGACATGCTGGCCGAGCAGGGGTTCCACCAACTCGACCTGGCGGAGATCGCCCGCCGCGCCGAGGTGGGGAAGACGACCGTGTACCGCCGCTGGGGCACCGTCACCGGCCTGGTCGCCGATCTGCTGGCGGACATGGCCGAGCAGTCGCTGCCACGCGCCGAGACCGGCTCGTTCCTGGAGGACATGCGGGCCAACGCCGCCCTCGTACGGCGCACCCTGGCCGACCCCCGCCAGGGGGCGCTGTTCAAGGCCGTGATCGCCGCGGCCACCAGCGACGAGCGGACGGCGGAGGCACTGCACCGCTTCTACGAGGTCCGCGTGGCCGAGTGGGCGCCGTGCGTCCGGGAGGCCGTCGACCGGGGCGAACTGCCCGAGGGCACCGACGCCGCCGAGGTGATCCGCGCGGTGTCGGCCCCCCTCTACTACCGCTTGCTCACTTCCGAAGCCCCCTTGGACGAGGCAGCGGCGGAGCGGGCCGCGCGGGCGGCCGTCTCGGCGGCCCGCGCGGGGGTCTTCACCGGTCGGGTTTCCCGTGGCTGAGGTGGTCGACCAGTTCGGCGAGGTCCTCGCAGACCTGTTCGATCTTCAGGCGGACGTTGTTCTGCTCGGTGACGAGCGCCGACAGCAGCAGCCCGGTCAGGGCCGCCGCCCCGTTGAGGGCCTGGAGGTTGACCATGATCTCGAAGAGGGTGTGGCCGGCGAACGGTCCCTCACGGTCGATCGCCGACGAGATCGCCAGGACGGACACCAACAGCGCGCACGGCGCGCTCCCGGCCAGCTGGAAACGTACCGCCGCCCAGATGAGCAGCGGGAACACCAGAAACAGCAGGGAGAGGGAACTACGGGTGGCCACGAACGTGACGACCCCGGCCGCGGTCAGCAGCGCGGCCGCCTCGGCCACCCGGTAGGCGTCGTCGGGGAGCCTGACCGTGGGCAGGACGAGCAGCAGCGGGGTCACGATGAGCACGCCCATCGCGTCTCCGGCCCACCACGCCGACCACGTCGGCCAGAACTGTGCGAGCGGCAGGTCCCCGGAGAGCACCAGGGTCCAGGTCCCGGCGGTCGCGCTGATCAGCATGGGCAGGAGCCCGCCCAGGAAGACCAGCGCCAGTCCGTCGCGCAGCCGGTCCAGCTCGACGCGGAAGCCGACTCGACGGAGCAGCGCGTACGCGCACACCGGGGCGAGGGTGTTCCCGGCCACGATGCCCAGGCCTGACGCGTCGAAGGAACTGATGCTCTCGATGGCGAGGTACGTGCCGAGGGCGATCCCCGGCCAGACGCGGATGCCGAGCCAGAGCAGGCAGGCGACGGCGATGCCGGTGGGCGGCCACAGGGGCGTGACCATCGCGCCCTCGACGACCACGCGGTGGCGCAGGCCGAGCCGACCGCTCGCGTAGTAGGCGACGGCGACGGCGAGGATCGGCAGGAGGACTGCGGGAAAACGTCGCCATCGCTCGGTTCGCACCACAGCATCAGACAACAGTCCCCGTGTCCCGGCGGATCGTGACACGCGCTATCGGGGTCAGGGCCCGCCGCGCGACGGCTCGTCGTGGCTGAGGACGAGCACCGCCGCGTCATCGGCGTGGCCGGTGGAATCGGCCACCTTCATCACCTCGGCGGCGAGCTCGCCCGGATCGGCGCCCGCTCCTTCCCTGACGACGCGCACCACGCGCTCCAGCCCGACGTCGATCGGGAACGCCGGTCCCTCGACCACGCCGTCGGTGAGGAGGACGATCGAACCTGCCGTGGCGAGCCGGCGCCTGGTCACGGCGTATCCGCCGCCGGACAGCATGCCCAGGGGCAGACCGCCGGCATCCTCGGCGATGCCGTGCCGGCCGTCGACCGTGGCCCAGACGGCGGGGACGTGACCGGCCCGGGCGCTTTCGATCTCCCACGTCTCCGGATCGAAGCGGAGCAGGGTGCAGGTCGCGAAGAGCTCCCGGCCCATGGCGAGCAGCACCTCGTTGGCCCTGGTCAGCACCTCGCCCGGATCGTCGACCACGGAGGCCACGGCGCGCAGGCCGATACGGACCTGCCCCATGAAGGCCGCCGCCTCGACGTCGTGGCCCTGTACGTCGCCGATGGAGAACGCGAGGGCGCCGTCGGCCAGCCGGAAGCCGTCGTACCAGTCGCCTCCTATGTCCAGGCCGTGCCGGGCGGGCGCGTACCGGGCCGCGGCCCGCAGCCCCGGCATGACGGGCAGCGAGGCGGGGAGCAGCTCCCGCTGGAGGGCCTCGGCCAGCTCCACCCGGGCCTGCTGGAGCTCCACCCCTTCGCGGGTCTGGGCGGCGAGCCGCCGCAGGGTGCTCAGCAGCTCGGCGCTGGTCACCCGCGGTGCCCGCCGCGGGGTCATGGACCGCTCCGAGGTGCAGGTGCATCCATTCGTCTCTGCTTCCGCTGTGGGAAAACCCGCCCTTCATGGTATTTCCGCTCGGCCCGGCGCGCGCGTCCCGCGGAGGAGCCGGCGTTTCGGCGTGCGCGGGGACGGTCTGGTGGGCGAACGTGGGACGGGCGGCCGGACCTGCCGGCGTTCGTGAGGAGGCTCTCCGTGAACTGGACACTCGAAGTGGTCTTGGTGCCCGTCACCGACTTGGACCGGGCGAAGGAGTTCTACGCCGACAAGGTCGGCTTCACGGTCGATCTGGACGACGAGGTCGCTCCCGGCGTCCGGATCCTCCAGCTCACCCCGCCCGGCTCCCGGTGTTCCATCGCGATGCAGAAGGGCCTGCCGCCGGCCCCCGGCACGAAGACGGCGGCGCCGGGCGCCCTGCAAGGCCTCCAGCTCTGCGTCACGGACATCGAGGCGGCCCGCGCCGAGCTGGTGGCCCGGGGCGTGGACGTGTCGCCCGTGCGGCATCTCGGTCAGACGGGCTGGGAGGAGGGGAAGGGCGACACGTGGAACTCGTTCATGAACTTCGAGGATCCGGACGGGAACGGCTGGCTGGTGCAGCAGGCCCCTTCGGAGCTGTCCCAGCGCTGAGTGCCGCCGCGAGCGGCAGGCGCACGACCAGGCGGGCCCCGCTCGGGGAGTCCTCGGCACTGAGCGTGCCGCCGTGATGGGCGGTCAGGTCGCGGGCGATGGCCAGGCCCAGGCCCGCGCCGCCATGGTCGCGGCTGCGGGCGTCGTCGAGGCGGGTGAACCGCTCGAAGACCCGCTCGCGGTCCTCCACGGGAATGCCGGGCCCGTCGTCGGTGACCTCCAGCACGGCGGTGTCCGCACCGCCGCGCAGCTCGAGCCGGACCTCGCGGTCGGCGAAGCGCTGGGCGTTGTCGAGCAGGTTGGTGACGATCCGGGTGAGCCACAGTTCGCTGCCGGTCACCACCACGGACGGGGCCAACCGTGTCCGTACGGGGACGCGGTCGCCGAGGCGCGCGTCGACGGCGGCCCGGACGAGCGAGGTCAGGTCGAGCGGGACGGCCGCCACGGGCTGGGCCGCGTCGATGCGGGCGAGGAGGAGCAGGTCGGCGGCGAGTTGCTGGAGGCGCTCGATGTCCTGGAGCGCCCCGCCGATCAGCTCGGGCCACAGCTGCGGGTCGCGGACCGCGAGGGCGACTTCCAGCTGGGTGCGCAACACGGTGATGGGGCTGCGCAGTTCGTGCGAGGCGTCCGCGATGAACTGGCGTTGCCGGACGCCGGAGGCCTCCAGCCGGTCCAGGGTGCTGTTCATGGTCTGCGCGAGTCGGGCGACCTCGTCGCGGGTGGCCGGTACGGGGACCCGCCGGTGCAGGTCCCGGTCGGTGATGGCGGCCACCTCGGCGCGGATCGCCTCGACCGGTTCGAGGGCGCGGCCGGTGACCCGCCAGGTGACGAGGGCCACGGTGGCCAGGAGCAGCGGTACGCCGAAGGCGAGGGCGGCCGTGGTGATGTCGTCGGCGGCGTCCACGTCGCGCAGGGAGGTGCCGGCGTAGACGGTGAGGATGCCGTCCGGGGTGTCCGCGGTGACCTGGACGACCCGCTGGCGGTGCTCGTCACCGAGCGGCCGGACCTTCCAGGTGTGGACGCGCCGCCTGGACAGCAGGGGTTCGGCGGGGTGGATCGGCGGTACGCCGGCCAGGTTGGGGGTGGCCAGCAGGACCCGGCCGTCGGCGCCGACGACCTGGATGAAGTCCACGCCGTGGACGGGCGGCCGTACCCGGTCGAGGTTCCCGGCGGCCGCCAGCCGGGCGATGGTCTGGGCCTGCCGGCTCGCGTCCGTCTCGGCATTTCGGAGCAGATTGGTTTCGAGCAGCCCGAGGAGGACGTACGAGGCCAGGGTCAGGGCCGCCGCGACCACGGCGACGGCACCCGCGGTGGCCCGGGCGCGCACGGTCGTGGGCCACAGGCGGCGCACCCGGAGCGAGCGGCGGAGACGGCGGGCACCGGGGAAGCGGCGGCGCGGGACCGCGGGCTCAGCCACCGTCGGCCGCCAGCCGGTAGCCGGCGCCCCGTACGGTCTCCAGCGCGGCCCGGCCGAACGGGGCGTCGATCTTGCGGCGCACGGCGCTGATGTGGACCTCGACGACATTGGGATCGCCGTCGAAGGCGCTGTCCCAGACCTGTTCGAGTATCTCCCGCTTGGGTATCACCTCGCCGGGCCGCCGGGCGAGGTATTCCAGTACGGCGAACTCCCGTGCCGTCAGGCGGATCCGGGTGTCGCCGCGGGAGCAGAGGTGGCGGGCGGGGTCGAGCAGCAGGTCGCCGAAGCGCATGGTCTGCGGGCTCCGGCGGCCGGTGCGCCGGCCCAGCGCACGGAGGCGGGCGACGAGGACGAGGTAGGAGAACGGCTTCGAGAGGAAGTCGTCGGCGCCCGTGTCCAGGGCCTCGGCCTCGTCGTACTCGCCGTCCTTGGCGGTGAGCATGAGGATGCCGGACTCGTTGCCGGCCGCGCGGAGCCGGGCGCAGACCCGGTAGCCGTTGAGTCCGGGCAGCATGATGTCGAGCACGATGACGTCGTAGTCGTGCTCGGTGGCCATCCACAGCCCTTGCGGGCCGTCGTGGGCCAGGTCCACCGTGAAGCCCTCGGCCTGCAGTCCCCGCTGCAGGGCCACGGCGAGCCGCCGTTCGTCTTCCACCACCAGTACGCGCATGGCGCCCAGGGTCTCAGGCCGCGCGGCCGGCCGGCTGAAGGGGTCTTCAGGCGGCTTCAGGTGGGCTTCAGGTTTCCTCTCGCATGCTCGGGGCGAACAGCCGGGCGTGGTGCCCGGCGGTCACGAGGAGTACCCGTATGTCTGATTCTTTCCCTCCGCCGCCGGAGCAGCAGCCCGGGCAGCAGCCCGAGCCGTCCGAACAGCGCGAACAGCCGCCCGCGAAGACCGCGAGGACCGCCGGTCTCGTACGTCTCGTGCCCCGGAGCAGGGGCGCCCGCTGGGCGGCGCTCGGCGCGGCCGTGGTGCTCGTGGGGGCCGGGGCGTCCGTGCTGACCGCGGTGGCCGTGTCCGACCACCACGGCGACGGCCGGCCGGTCCGGTTCGAGGTGCGCGAGGGCGGGCCCGAAGGGCTGCGCAAGCTCGGGCCCGAAGGTCCGGGCAAGGTCGGGCCCGAGGGCCTGCGCAAGCACCGCGAGGGGCTGCCCGGCGGTCCGGGGGAACGCGGCGGTGAAGGCTCGAAGTCGCATCCCGGCTCGGCCCCCGCGCCGATTCCGTCGCTGGCCATCGGCGAGGCGGCCGAGAAGGCCGCGGCGGCGGTGACCGGCGGCAAGGTCGAGAGCCTGCGGGTGGTCGGCCAGCAGGGCGGCGGCAGCGCGTGGCTGGCGGTGGTGCTCGGTCCTGACGGCGTGCGGCACGCCGTCACGGTGTCCGGCACGGACGGGACGGTCACGGGCAACGTGACGCAGTCAGGACGGTGACGGGCCGGGGCGGTGGCCGCGCCGGGCTGAAGTAGCGTTCAGCCATGAGCATGCCCCCGCCGCCCCAGCAGTCCCCCGGCCCGTACGGGCCCCCGCAGCACCCGAGTCCGTACGGCGCCCAGCAGTACCCGCAGCAGCAGTACCCGCCCCAGCCGTTCCCACAGCAGCAGTACCCGCCGCAGTCGTATCCGCAGCAGCCCTACCCCGGCCAAGGCGCCTGGGGGCAGCCGCCGATGGGGCCGCCGCCGCGCAAGAGCCGTACCGGCACGGTGGTCTGGATCGTCGTGGGCTCGCTGGTCGGCCTCGGCGTCCTCGGGTTCGCGATCAACCGGCTCTCGGCGGCGGGAGCCGTGGCGAGCGGAGCCGGCTTCCCCGCGGCCGAGTACCGGCTCACGGTGCCGAAGACCCTCCTCGACGGCAAGTTCGAGCTGGCCCAGGACCTTTCGCAGACCGAGGGCAAGAAGGCGCTGAAGAACAGCTACGACCCGATGCTCCGCAATCCCGAGCCGGTGGTCGGCCAGTACAGCGCAGCCTCCGCGAAGGCGCCGGGCGTCCTGGTCTTCTCGGGGATGTACGGCCAGTTCAAGGACCCCGAAGGGGCCCGCCGGAAGATGCTGAAGGGCGCCGGGGACGCCGACGGCGCGACCATCGCGGTGCCCGCCCGGGACATCACTCCCCCCGGTTCCGACATCACCGTTTCGTGCCAGGTGCTGACCTCGAGGCAGGACGGTGCGACGGCCACCCTCCCGATGTGCGCGTGGGCGGACGCGAACACGGGGGCATCGGTCGCCGTGGTCACGCCGGAGACCTCGCAGCAGGCCCCCGGGTCCGTCGACCTCACCAAGGCGGCCCAGATCACCGTGAAGGTGCGCGCGGAGGCCCGCCAGCCGATCGGCTGACCGGGGATCGCCGCCGCTCGGCGTGCCGGACGCGCCGCCGACCAGTCAGGTCGGCGGCGGCATCTACTGGGAGCGTCAGGAAACACGACGGCTTCTGTGAGGACGGGCCGGCATGCGGAAGATCGCGGCGCAGTTTTTCATCTCGCTCGACGGCGTCGTGGAGGCGCCCGACCAGTGGCACTTCCCCTACTTCAACGAGGAGATGGGGGCGGCCGTCGACGCCACCCTCGGCACGGCCGACACCTTGCTCCTCGGCCGCAGGACCTACGACAGCTTCGCCGGGGCCTGGCCCGGGAGGGAGGCGGCGGGCGGTGAGGACGCCCCCTTAGCCAAGCTCCTCGGGGACGCCCGGAAGATCGTCGTGTCGAACCGGCCGCTCGAACCCGGCTGGCGCAACTCCGAGCGCATCGAGGGCGATCTCGCCGGGCCCGTCACGGCCCTCAAGAACGAGCCGGGCACCGGTCGCATCTGGATCAGCGGCTCGGTCTCCGTGGTGCGCCGGCTGCTGGCCGCGGGGCTGCTGGACGAGCTGAACCTGCTGGTCCACCCCATCGCCGTCCGCACGGGCCTGCGGCTCTTCGAGGAAGGCGGGGCGCCGATCCCGCTGAAGCTGCTCTCCTGCGAGACCTTCGAGACGGGTGTGCTGAACCTCTTCTACTCCCCCGCCACATCGGCCGGCCACGGCACCTACGACGACGCCAAGGCGCACCTGCCGCAGCACCAGCAGCACTAGGGCCTGTCCGGCTTCATGGCCTGGCCTCCGATGCCCGCGGCGCCCGCGAGCTGGCCCTGCCACCAGGATTCGGCCTCGCGCCGGCCCATCTTGGCCCAGTCGGGGGTCTGCTCCACCTGGGCGCGGCCGAGGCGGCGGGCCAGGGCGACCAGCTCCCGGCCGGCCGCGCCGCGCGCGGCCTGGTAGGCGTTCAGCAGTTCGTCCCAGGAGTCGGCGGCGCGCCAGGCGGACGCGAAGACGGCCGCGTCCTGCAGGGCCTTGGCCGCCCCGCTGGTGTTGTGCGGCCGTACGACGGTGGCGGCGTCACCGGCGAGGAGGATGCGTCCGGCGGTGGTCCGGGCGCTCTCCAAGTCGTAGATCGGCTGGACGAACGTGTCCTCCGGCGGGGTCAGGGCGATCAGGCGGGCCCAGTACGGAGGGAACTCCCGGGCGAGCAACTCGGCCAGTCCCGTGGCGAGTTCCGCCGTCAGCCGGCCCGGCGGGAAGCTCGTCGGGTCGTCGAGGCGCAGGGCGCCGCCCTGCGGGGGCACGGCGTACAGGACCCAGTTCACGCGGGTGCCGTCCGGCCCGAGGATGCGGTAGACGACGCAGCTCCCGCCGGGGAAGCACACCGTGGTCACGGCGTCGGACGGCCAGGCGTCCGCGCCGAGGTCGTCCAGCAGCCGGGCGTCGAAGTTTCCGCGCCAGCAGACGTATCCGGCGTAGTGCGGTCGCGATTCGGGGCAGACCGCGTCACGGACGACCGAGCGGTAGCCGTCGGCGCCGACGACAAGGTCATGACGTTCCGCGGCCCCTGCGACGGCCAGCGCCACCTCGGCCCCGCCGCCGGCCCCTGCACCGCCCCCGGCCACACCTGTCACCGTGACGCCCTGTCGGTAGACCACGGAGGCGGGTGTCGCCTCCCGTAGCCCGCGCCACAGCAGGCCCCAGTGGTACGAGTGGAAGGGGAACGGCTGTTCCCAGAAGAGCTTCCCGGCCGGCGCCGCGGCGTCCCGCACCACCCACCGGCGCCGGGTGAGCCGGTGCGTGGCGATCCCGGCGGGCAGCGTGCCCATGGCGGCGAGCTCGGCGGCTCGGTCGTCGTGGACGCACAGACCCACTCCCCGGTCGGCCATCCGTCCGCGGGTGCGTTCGTAGACGACCACCTGTTCCGCGCCTGCCCGCGCGGCCGCCGAGGCGAACGCGCAGCCCGCGATGCTCCCCCCGACCACTGCGACCGTTCCGCCTCGCATCCCCGCTCCTTCCGTCGTCCCGATGCTGATGCCGATGCTCTCCGGACGGGGCGGGGAACGCGAGGGATGGCCGAGTATGACGTCCGAACGGGTGCATCGGGCCGGGAATCGACCCGGAAATTCCCGTGCCCCGCGACTCGTTCGCTCACTACACTCGCCACACGCGCTGCCGACGGGGCCGCGCGCCGCCTCATGCCGAGTGAAGAGAAAGGGGAGCCGAGCCATGTGCGTTCACCGCACCGCCGCCTTCGCTCCCCGGTCCCGGTACGACGTGATCCCGGTGTCTCGGAGCGTGCGGTGCCGGCCGCGCGGCCGGCACCGTATGCCCGTGACGCACGACTGAGTTCGGCTCGGTCCACCTCAGTACGTCTGACATCGACCTGCCCGCACCGCCGTCCGGCCGGCGGGCGAGGTTCGCGTCCGGGAATCGCGCTGCCCTCTTCCTCGTCATTCGAAAGGCCTCGGGCCATGCGCACCACCCTCCTCACCGGCGTCCGCAATCTGGGCATCCTCGCCCACGTCGACGCCGGCAAGACCACCGTCACCGAACGCATCCTGTACGCCACCGGCGCCGTCCACAAACGCGGCGAGGTCCACGACGGCACGACCGTCACCGACTTCGACGCCCAGGAACGCGGCCGCGGCATCACCATCTTTGCCGCGGCCGTCAGCTGCTCCTGGGGCGGACACCGCGTCAACCTCATCGACACCCCCGGCCACGTCGACTTCGCCGACGAGGTCGAGCGCTCCCTGCGCGTGCTGGACGGGGCGGTCGCGGTGTTCGACGCCGTCGCCGGCGTGGAACCGCAGAGCGAGTCGGTGTGGCGGCAGGCCGACCGGTACGGAGTGCCGCGGATCGCGTTCGTGAACAAGCTGGACCGGGCGGGCGCCGACCTCGACACGGCCGTCGCCTCGATCCGGGACCGGCTGGGCACCGTTCCCCTGGTGGTCCAGCTGCCCGTCGGACGTGAGGACTCCTTCACGGGTGTCGTCGACCTGCTCGCGATGCGGGCGCTGCTCTGGAGTGCCGGCTCCGACGCGTACGAGGCCGGGCCGGTCCCCGAGTTCCTGCGCGAGGAGGCCGAGCGGCGCCGCCGGCTGCTGGAGGAGGCGGTGGCGGAGCTCCACGCGGAGGCGCTGGACGAGTTCTGCGCGACGTCGGCGCTGACCGAGCGGACCCTGGTCCGCGCCCTGCGGGAGCTGACGCTGAGCGGTGACGCCGTGGTGGTGCTGTGCGGTTCGGCGTACCGCAACCGGGGGATCGAGCCGCTGCTGGACGCCGTACTGGCGTACCTGCCCTCGCCGGCGGACATGCCGCCGGTGCGCGGGACGGTGGCGGGCGGCGCGGAGCAGGAGCGCGCCCCCGATCCGGCGGAGCCGTTCGCGGCCCTCGCCTTCAAGGTGACGGCCACGGCCACCGGTCGGCTCACCTACGTACGGGTCTACGCGGGCACGCTGCGCAAGGGCGAGTCCGTGCTGGATCCGGCGACGGGCCGCACCGAACGGGTCGGCCGGATCCTGCGGGTGCAGGCGGACCGGCACGAGGAGCGGGAGGAGGCGAGCGCGGGTGACATCGTCGCGGTGATCGGGCTGAAGGCGGCCCGGGCGGGCACGACCCTGTGCGCGCCGGGGGCGCCGCTGGTCCTGGAACCGCCGTCGGTGGCGGACCCGGTGGTGTCGGTGGCGGTCGAGGCCCGGCGCGGTACCGACACCGCGCGGCTGGCCTCGGCGCTGGCTCGGCTGGTCGAGGAGGACCCCTCGCTGGCGGTGCGGTCCGACCCGGAGACCGGACAGACGGTGCTGTCGGGGATGGGCGAGCTCCATCTGGAGGTCGCGGTGGAGAAGGTCCGCCGCGGTCACGGGGTGGAGATCGAGGTGGGCCGACCGCAGGTCTCGTACCGGGAGACCGTCGTGCGCGGGGTGACCGGCCTGGTCCACCGGCACGTCAAACAGGACGGTGGCGCGGGACAGTTCGCGCACGTCGTCCTCGATGTCGAGCCGCTGGACGGGGCGGTCTTCGAGTTCCGGTCGACGGTCGTCGGCGGGCGCGTGCCGCAGGAGTACGCGCGTGCCGTGGAAGCCGGCTGCCGGGACGCCCTCGCCGAGGGACCGCTGGGCGGGTACCCGGTGACGGGCCTGCGGGTCACGCTCACTGACGGGGCGACCCACTCCAAGGACTCCTCGGAGTTGGCGTTCCGCACGGCGGGCCGGTTCGGCCTGCGCGAGGCGCTGCGCGCGAGCACCCTGGAGCTGCTGGAGCCGGTCGTGGAGGTGACGGTGAGCGTGCCCGAGGACGCCGTCGGTGGCGTGCTGGGTGATCTCGCGGCGCGCCGGGGCCGGGTGTCGGGCTCCACCGCCGGAGCCGGTGCCGCCGTGGTCACGGCGGTCGTGCCGCTGGCCGAGCTCTTCGGCTACGCGTCCCGGTTGCGCGGCCGGACCCAGGGCCGGGGCACCTTCACCACCCGGCCGGCCGGTCTGGCACCGGTTCCGGCCTCGGTCGCCGGGGTCGTACCGACCCGGTAGCCGGCGGTACCCGCCCGTCCGACCCGCCCGTCCCGCTCCCCGGGACGGGCGGGCCCGGTCCAGGCCCTAGGCTGCGGAGCTCGGGATCTTCGTACACAGGCAAGGTGAACATGTTCGAGTCGGCGCAGGACAATCCGTACCCTGACACCCACGTCCTCGGCGAGGGGCCCGAGCCGCACCCGCTGCTGAAGCCCGTACTGTCCTTGATCGGGCGCTGGCACGGCCGGGGCGAGGGCCAGTACCCGACGCTGGAGAACGACTTCCGGTACGAGCAGGAGATCACCTTCAGCCACGACGGCCGGCCCTTCCTGCGCTACGAGGCACGCGCGTGGCTGATCGACGGGTCCGGGGCGCCCGTGCGCCCGGCGGGGCGCGAGGCGGGATGGTGGCGGGTGACGCCCGACGCGACCCTGGAAGTCGTACTCGCCCACCCGACCGGCATCGTCGAGACGTACGTCGGGCGGGTGACCGACACGGAGATCGAGATCGAGACGAAGGACGTGGCGCTGACCCCGCTGGCCAAGGAGGTCACCGGGACGCGGCGCCACTACGCCCTGGGTGAAGAGGAGATGACGGTCACCCACGACATGGCGGCGGTGGGGCAGCCCCTCCAGCACCACCTGACCACCCGGCTGCGCCGGATGCCCGTCTGACATCACCCGGGTGCCCGGCACGGTCTGCCGGGCACCGCGCTCCGCCTCTTCCATAGTCGTCGCAGGCCGTCACCCGGCGGCCGCGGTGGAGGGAGTGACCATGGTGGATCCGGTACGACGCGCCGCGGTGGCGGCGCTTTCTCTGGTGGCCGCGGGGCTCGCCCCGTGGTCGGTCGCGTCGGCATCGGGCCGAACAGCGCCGCGCGCAGGAGCGGTGCCCGGCGGTCCGCGGCCGCCGGCGGAGCTGCTCGGCAGTGAGATTCGCCGGCTCCCCACGTCCCGCAAGGTCGTGGCGCTCACCTTCAACGCCGCCTGGGACGAGAGCGGGGTTGACACCGTCCTCGGCGAGCTGCGCCGCCGGAAGCTGGCCGCGACCTTCTTCCCGACCGGGGAGTTCGCCGAGGCCCACCCCGCCGCGGTGCGCGCCATGGGCGCCGCCCACGGCCTCGGGAACCATTCCCACAGTCACCCCTACTTCGACGACCTGAGCACGGCGGAGCGGGCGCAGGAGGTGCGGCGCGCCGACGCGGCGATCCGCGCGGCGTCCGGGGTGGAGCCCCTGCCGTTCTTCCGGTTCCCGTACAGTGCCACCTCCGAGGAGTCCGTCGCCGACGTCAACGAGCTCGGGTACGCGGCGATCGAGTTCACCACCGACACCAACGGCTACCTCGGCCCGGAGGGCGGCATGAGCGTGGACGAGGCGGTCGAGCGGGCCGTCGACGCGCTCGCTCCCGGCGCGATCCTCCAGATGCACGTGGGCAGTACGGGCGACGGGGTCGTCATCGACGCGCAGGCCCTCCCCCGGATCATCGACGCGGTCCAGGACGAGGGCTACGAGGTCATCGACCTGCGCGGACTCCTCAGCCCCGCAGGGGTTCGCTGAGTTCGGCCGAGCGGAGGGCTGCGGCGAGCGCCTGTTCGTCGCCGACGTCGAGCGCGGTGTCGGTCAGTTTGATCACGTGCTCGTCGCCGTGGGCGAGGGCGCGTTCCATGACGTCCTCCGCCGTGAGGCGAGAACCGGGGCGCGCGTACGCGGCCGGCTCGGCCGGGGCGTACATCGCCGTCACCGCCGCGGAGGCCGTCCATGCCGCGTGCAGGCTCGCCGCCCACTGGCCGCGCGGGAGGGCCGGGAGGGTGCGCAGCACGGCGTTGGGGGCCGTCGCCGCGTGGACCATCATCGTCGCGTTGCCGTGGCCGTGCGTGGCGTAGCGGTGCGTCGCGGCGCGCACCAGCTCGGTGAGTCGCAGCTGTGCCTCGTCCGGGTCGGTCGCCCCGGGCTGCCAGGCGGGCAGGCGGTCGACGCGGGCCAGCCGGGCGGGGAAGCCGCCGCTGAGGTCGGCGATGGGCGGCACGGAGTCGAGGGCCTCGTGAGCGCCGGCGCCCGCCGCGACGACCAGCGGGGTGATGCCGGTGACCGGCTGGTGCCGGGCGGCCCAATAGCCCAGCCCGTGGGCGAGTTCGGTCAGGCGCGGTGCGTTCTCGCCGTTCAGGGTGAGCGTGCGGACGGCGTGCCCGACCCGGATGACGGGGTGGGTGGAGCCGCCGTACATTCCGGGCAGCAGTCGCGGCCACCAGGTGGCGAGCAGGTCCCGCCAGGGGTGGTCGGCGATCTCCCGGGTGAAGTACGCGATCCAGTCGGCGGCACGGCGCGGATCGCCGAGCGCCTGGGGCCAGTTGGCCCCGGTGACGGGGGCGAAGGGGGCGGGGAATTCCTCCAGGTGCCCCGCGTACAGGTCGAGCCAGCGGTGCACGGCGGCCGACCGGCCGTGCGAGGCGAGGGCTTCGACCACCATGGGGGCGTGGTTGGTGAGGCGGCCGAGGCGCTCCGGTCCCGATGTGTGCAGCCGTTCCAGGGCTTCGTCGAGCGCGCCGCTCGCGTGGTCCGTGTCCATGCGTGCACGCTACGCGCGGTCGGGCGGACGCGCATCGGACCCGGGAACCAGGTCCGGGGTGCGCGGGACACCGCAGGTCCTAGGACCGAAGTCCGAGGCCGGGGGCCTGACTTGTCGGCACCCGCTGCGGAGGTGGGGCCGGGCGGCCGGTTAGGTTGTCGGAGTGGATCGACGGCCTCTCAAACTGATACTCGATGTCCTGCTCGTCCTCGTCGGGGCGCTGCTGGCCATCGCGACGAACTACGCGACCAGCGCGGACGGCCACGTCCCGCTTCCGCTCCGACTGTTGCGTACGTGGTCGATCCCGCTGATCGGCGTCGGCGTACTGGCCCTGATCGCCGGTCAGGTCTGGCTGCACTACCTCGACCGGCCCGTGGCCGTCCGGCGGGTGTGGGATTCCGATCAGCCTCCTTTTCCCGGGCTCGAAGCCTTCACCGAGGCCGACGCGGCCGTCTTCTTCGGCCGTGACCGCGAGGTCTCCGAGCTGGTCGGCCGGCTGCACCCGGCGGTGCCCGGGCGGGCGGCGCGGTGCGTCACCGTCGTCGGGCCGTCCGGCAGCGGCAAGTCCTCGCTCGTACGGGCCGGACTGCTGCCGGCGCTGGCCCGGCGGCGCAGGCGGTGGGCGGTCGCCGAGCCGTTCTCGCCGGGCACGGACCCGGTCGGGGCGCTGCGTCGGAGGTTGGATCAACTGCCTGACGCACGGCCCGCGTTGCTCGTGGTCGACCAGCTGGAGGAGCTGCTCACCCTGTCCGGCCCCGAGGAGCGGGCCGGCTTCCTGACGGCGCTGCGCACGGCCCTGCGCGAGGACCCGCAGCTGTGGGTGGTCGCCACCCTGCGTTCGGACTTCCTCACCGGCTTCCTCGAGAGCGGGCTCGCCGAGCTGGTCCGGGACACCATGACGATCGGGGCGCTCGGCCGTGAGGAGCTGTACGAGGTCATCGAGCGGCCCGCCGAGCAGGCCGGCCTCACCTTCGCGCCCGGGGTCGTGGCCCGCATGGTCGACGACTGCGGGGGCGGCGACGCGCTTCCGCTGCTCGCGTACACCCTCCAGGAGCTGTACCTGCGGGCCGGCGGCTCCGGCGGGACGGTGACCGACGAGACCTACCGCGCCCTCGGCGGTGTGCCCGGAGCCCTGTCCGACCGGGCGGACCGGATCACGGCCGAGCTGGGCGCGCAGGCGCCCGTCATCCCCACGCTGCTGCGGTTCGTGACGGTCGACCGGGGCGAGCCCACCCGGCGGCGCGTTCCGCGCGCCGATCTGGAACCGGCGCAGCGGGAGGTCGCCGACGCCTTCGTGGCCGGCCGGCTCCTGACGGGCGACGACGGCACGCTGGACGTGGCACACGAGGCCCTCTTCCGGCGCTGGCCGCCGCTGAGCCAGGCGGTCGCCGCGCGCGCCGACGAGCTGCACCGGCGTACCGAGCTGGAGCGGTGGGCCCAGGACTGGGAGCACGCCGGCCGGCCGGACGCGTATCTGCTGGCCGGGGAGCGGCTGGCGGCGGCCCGGCAGTGGATGGACGGTTCCGCCCGGGTGTTGGGCGCGGCGCCGCTGGTCGTGGAGTTCGTGGACATCTCGGCGCGGGCGGACCGGGCGACGATGGCGCGCGCGGCGGACGCGGTGGCCGTCCGCCTGCTCGAAAGCGCCGACCTCAGGCCGGAGTTGGCGATGGCGGCCGGGCTCGCGGCGGCCGAGGAGTGCGGGCTCACGCCGGCCCTTGGCCAGGCGCTGCGCACCGCCCTGGACTCCTCCCGGCTGCGGGGCGTCCACCGGGGCTTCCGCGCCGCCGTGACGGGCACGGCCTGGTCGCCCGACGGCAGGTGGCTGGCGGCCTGTTCGCGCGAGGGCGGCCTGCGGGTGTGGCCCGCGGCGGATACCGAGGCCGACTTCGCAGCGGAGCCCGCCGTGCACCTGGCAGGGGGCGGTCGACTCGATGCCCTGGCCTGGTCGCCGGACGGAAGCCGGATCGCCTGCGGCGCCAAGGAGGGGACGGTGGCCATCTGGGACACCGGGACCTGGACGCGGCTCGCCGTGCTGCGGCACACGGTGCGGCCCGAGGGGCGCGACGAGGGCGTCACCGCGGTCGCTTGGGCACCGGATGGGAGCCGCCTCGTTTCCGCGGGCAGCGACCGCGTCCTGCGCGTCTGGGACACCGGTCCCGCCTCCTCCCACTCCGAGGTCCGCACGCTTCAGGGGCACACGCACACGGTGTGGAGCGTGGCCTGGTCCCCCGACGGCGAGCGGATCGCCAGCGCGGGCGAAGGGGCGGAGGTACGGATCTGGGAGGCGGCCGGCGGGGAGGCCCTGCGCGTGCTGCGGACCCATCAGGACACGGTCGAGTGCGTCCGCTGGTCGCCCGACGGGAGCATGCTCGCCTCCGCCTCCAAGGACCGCACGGTACGGATCTGGTCCACCGATTCCTGGAGGGTACGGCAGCTGCTGGAGAGCATGGACGGCCTCAACTGCCTGGCCTGGTCGCCGGACGGGCGACGGCTGGCCGCGGGTGACGAGGATCGCGGCGTGCGCGTCTGGCAGTTGGCCGAGGAGCCGGAAGGGGCGGCCGCGGAGGCCGGGCTCTGGCTGAGCGGCCACACCGACACCGTGTACGACGTCGCCTGGTCGCCGGACGGGTCCCGGCTGGCCAGCGCCTCCCGCGACCGCGTCCTCGCCGTCTGGGACGCCGGCGAACGGACCAACAGCCTGCACGGGCACGAGGGTTCGGTGTGGCATGCCGCCTGGTCCCCGAACGGGGAGCGGATAGCCAGCGCCTCCCAGGACGGCACCGTACGCCTGTGGGACGCGCGCTCCGGCCGGCCCGACGGCGTGCTGCACCCCGGGGCCGAGGTGTCGGACGTCGCCTGGTCGCCCGACGGCACCCGGGTGGCGGCGTCCCTGCGCGACGGCGAGGCCATGGTGTGGCACCCCGGGCGCGAGGACTCCCGTACGCGCCTTCTCGGGCACCGGGACGAGCTGTCCGACGTCTCGTGGTCGCCGGACGGCACGCGGGTGGCCACCGCCTCGCGCGACAGCACCGTGCGGATCTGGGACGCGGCCACGGGCGCCACCTTGCACGTCCTGGAGTCCGGGCGGCGCGTGCGCGGCCAGGACGACTGGCTCACCGGGACGGCCTGGTCTCCGGACGGCCGGTTTCTCGCCACGTCCGGCACCGGGCGGACGATCGTCGTGTGGGACACGGGCACGGGCGCGGCGGTCACCGTGCTGACCGGCCACGCGGACCACGCCTGGAAGATCGACTGGTCGCCGGACGGCAGCCGCCTCGTCACCGGTTCCCGCGACCGTACGCTGCGCCTCTGGGACCCTCACGTCGGCACCGAACTCGCCATCATGACCGGTCATGAGGATCGGGTCCAAGGCGTGGCCTGGTCCCCGGACGGCACTCGGATCGCCTCCGCCTCCCGGGACCGTACGCTCCGGCTCTGGGACCCGGACACTGCCACGCAGCTCGCGGTCGTCGGCGTCGGCGGCGACTGGCTCAACAGCCTGGACTGGCACCCGGACGGCTCCCGCCTCGCGACCGCCTCACGCGACCGCACGGTACGGATCTGGGACGTGACCGCGACGGACCCGGAGGCCCTGCTGCGCCGTGTCCGCTCCCGGCTGCTGCGCGAGTTGACCTCGGATGAGCGGCGCGCGTTCCTCCTCCCGGGCGAGGGGTGATCGCCCCCTTCGGGCCGTAGGCAGCGCATCGGCCGAGGGCGAAGCCGCCGCCGTCCCGTCGGGTCGGCCACGGCACCCGTACGCCTTGTCGCGCGCCTTCAACCGGGAGTTCGGTCGACCCCGGGGCGGTAGCCGGCCCGTTCGGGCCGACCGGACTCCAAGGTTCCTCACGGGTCGTGACGGAGGGAATTCGACAGGTAGTAATTGGATGAATCCCTGACTGAATTCCCGTCAACAAGCAAACCGGCTCTATCTCGGTTTGATAACGAATCCTTCGAGAAGGCCTGGACCAATCGAATGCGACGCGCGTAACTCCCCTTGTTTTCTTGCAAGTTGATTGTTCGTCAAATCTGAGTGACAGGTAACGGAACGATTTCCTGAGCCGCCCTCACCTTTGTCCGAATTCTCCGGAGCATTCGTCTGGCAGGCTTCCGCGCACCCAGTCATCCGACCAACGACTTGAGGTGCCCATGACAGGACGACGCAGACGACGCGAACACCGCCGCAAACCCCGGCGGTTGATACTCCTCACCGCCGCCATGGCCGCGGCGGCGGTGATCACCACAGGCATCGCCTACTCCGGGATCGGCGACGGCGCCGAAGCCGCCGCCCCCGCGCAGGCCGGTACGGACACGGCCGTGATGGCCGCCGAGCCGGCCCGGGACCAGGAGCCGGCCCCCCTCGCGGGCGCTCCCGCCAACGAGAACGCCCGCGGCATGATCTACGACGGCCTCCAGGCCGCCCCGAAGGGCGACCGGTGCGTGGGCGTGTTCCGCACCGAAGGCGGTCTGTGCACGCACGGCCCCGACGCCCCGCCCCAGGGCGTCGACATCACGAAGGACATCCCGCCCGCCGTCAAGCAGACGGCCGCGGCCGCCGATCCGGCCCACCCCGCCGTCGAAGACCCGGCCACCACCGAAGGCGGCGGGCGTCCTCAGGACGCGCCCGCCGCCGCCGACGCCGGCTCCGCCAAGGACAAGGCCGACGCGCCCGCCGCCCCGGCGGGCGGTCAGAGCGTCGCCGCCGGCCCCGCGGGCCAGACCGTCCAGTGCGACGGCGACGGCAGTACCGGCAACCGCGTCCAGGTCGTGTACGTCCACGCTCCCGGTCGCGACCGGTACGCCGAGTACGTCGCCTCGTTCCGCAAGTGGGCGGCCGACGCCGACCTCATCTACGCGGCGAGCGCCCAGGAGACCGGCGGCGTACGCCACATCCGCTACGTGACGGCCGCCGACTGCACCCCGACCGTGCTCAACATCGAGCTCCCGGCCTCGGCGCTGGCCGAGTTCAGCGCGACGAACTCCGCGCTCGCCGGCAAGGGCCTCGATCGCCGGGACCGCAAGTACATGATCTTCGCCGACACCCAGGTGTACTGCGGCATCGGCACCTTCAACGGCGACGAGCGTCCCGGGCAGGCCAACCAGAGCAACTTCGGGCCCTCCTACGGGCGTACGGACTCCGGCTGCTGGGGCGGTCACACCGCCGCGCACGAACTCGGCCACAACCTGGGCGCGGTCAACAACAGCGCCCCGAACACCAGCCGGGGCGCGCACTGCACCGACGAGTTCGACGTGATGTGCTACTCGGACACCCCGTACTACCCGCAGATGCGCAACGTCTGCACCAACCAGGCGTCGGAGAACATCCTCGACTGCAACCACGACGACTACTTCCACACCAGCCCCAAGGCCGGGAGCTACCTGGCCACGCACTGGAACATCGCCGACAACCAGTTCCTGATGCGCTCGAAGGGCGGTGGCGGAGGCGGCACCGACCCCAACCCGACGCCGACCCCGACCCCGACCCAGAAGCCGACGGCGAGCCCGACCAAGCCGCCCACCGGTGGCCCCTCGGTGACCGCCGGCCAGATCCGGTCCGACTCCGTCGTGGTCAGCTGGCCCAAGGTCGAGGGCGCCGCCTGGTACCAGGTGCTGCTCAACGGCAAGCACCTGACGTGGGTCCAGTCCCAGTCGCTGCGCATCTACAACCTCCGCCCCGACACCGCGTACAAGATCGCCGTCTCCGTCCGCGACGGCTCGGGCCGTGACAGCGGGCCGGGCAAGGCCACGTCGTTCCGTACGACGGCGGGCACGGGCGGCGGCGGCGCGACCACCACCCCCGGTACCAAGTACACGCTCGGCAACGGCAGCACCGGCATGGCCGCCGAGCTGTGGGGCGGCCGCACCGCCGACGGCACGGTCCTCGTCGGGGGCCGCGCCAACGGGTACGCGCAGCAGCAGTGGTACTTCGACGACGCGGGCGGCGGGCAGGTCCGCATCCGGTCCGCGGTCTCCGGCAAGTGCCTCCAGCCGGGCGGCGCCCCCGCGGCGGGCATGTGGATCGCGCAGGAGCCGTGCGGCGGGAGCGCCGCACAGGCCTGGCGGGTCACGTCGAAGGCGGGCGCGGTGACGGTCACCGACCCGAGCGGCGGGTTCGCCCTCACCGTGAGCAGCCGCCCCTACTACGGGTACTGGCTGCTCGACCTCCAGCGCGCGGACGGTCGTCCGACGCAGGTCTGGACCCTCCAGAAGGCCGGCTGACGGCCCTGAGGCCCGACCGACCGGTGCCGTGAATCCACCCGGCGGGCGGGCCCCCCCCCCCGCCGCCCCGCCCCCCGCCCCCCCCCACCCACCGCGCCCCCCCCCAAGAAGCCCCGAAAAAAAAATTTTAAAAAACGAAAAGGCCCCCCACGCC